>CATJIY010000115.1 GCA_949740695.1 uncultured Eubacteriales bacterium | reverse complement strand
TTCTTCCCCTTTAGAATGGGGCGCGGGCTTGACAACTTTTTTTAAGGCAAGACAAATGGCTGTGCCCACAATCAAACAAACCGGCGCTTCCAATAACACATTGGCGATACCCATAGCGCTGAGAATCGCCCAGACGCTGTTCCCGAACTGGGTGATCACTGGCTCCTTACCAAAAAGCAGCACTAGCGAACCTAAGAAGAAAATCGTATTGATCAGCGGCGCTGAGAGACAGGTCAAAGCGACGCCTGCCTTTTCCTGTTTGTTTTTCAGCCCATGATAGATCAGCCCAGGCAAAAGTCCAACCAGCAATCGAGGAAGGATGCACATAATAGCGGTTTTTACTGGGGAAACACCCATCAATGCTACCCCCAGCTGATCCATGCCAAAGCACTGAAAAAAGCTGGTCAGCCCAAATACCGCTCCCAAAAACAACGATTCCTTGGCGCCCAGCAGCACCGCGCCAATGGCCACAGGCAGCGTCAAAAAGGTGATGGACAATGGCCCCACTTTTAAGTATCCCAAGGGAGTAAAGGCCAAAATCAGCAAAATGGCTGTCAGTATGGCCAATTGTGCCATCCGCAGCGTGGAGGTGTGTTTGCGGTTTTCCATATGAATAACTCCTTCTCCCACTACCGCTCAGCTTTCGCAGATGCAGCGCGGGGTTTGATTTATGGAGAAGCCTTTCGGCTGTTCCACCAAGTTTGCCGCTAGAGGCTTTTAGAAAAAGCCTTCGACGGCGTAGGGTATCACATCTTTTGACTTGTCAGTATTTTAACACATCCTTTTAAAAAATCAACGGTTTTTTCCTGTGCCTTCCTACAAAAACACCAAGTGCCGGAAACAAGTTTCCGGCACTTGACACAATTTTTCAGCAGAAGCTCTTTTATTTTTTCCACTTCCAGTCGCGGATCTCAGGCAAATCCTGGCCATGTTCCGCAATATACTGCTTATGTTCCACCAGTTTATCCCACATATTTTGCAGCAAATAAGAACCCCGATTACCCAGCTGCGGCAGGCTTTTCACTACATCGGCTACCAGGTGGAACCGGTCAATGTTGTTTTGTACCCGCATATCGAAAGGCGTAGTGATGGTGCCTTCCTCCTCATAACCGCGAACCAGCAGATTTTTGTTATAGCGGTGATAAGTCAACTCGTGCACCAGTTTGGGATAACCATGGAAAGCAAAGACAATGGGTTTATCCTTGGTAAACAAGCTGTCATAGTCAGCATCGCTCAATCCATGAGGATGGGCCCAATCAGGCTCCAGCTTCATCAAATCCACCACATTGACCACCCGGATCTTGACCTCGGGCAACTGCTCCCGCAAGATGGTAACCGCAGCCAAGGTCTCCAGTGTGGGCGTATCGCCGCAGCAAGCCATCACCACATCGGGCTCGGCTCCTTGGTCATTACTGGCCCATTGCCAGATACCGATACCCTGGGTGCAGTGCTTAATGGCCTGATCCATAGTCAGCCATTGCGGCCGGGGATGCTTGGAAGTAACCATCACATTGATATAATTTTTGCTGCGGATACAGTGGTCAAAGACCGAAAGCAGACAGTTGGCGTCCGGGGGCAGATAAAGGCGCACCACATCCGCCTTTTTATTAGCCACATGATCCAAAAAGCCCGGATCCTGATGGGTAAAGCCGTTGTGGTCCTGCTGCCACACGTTGGAGGACAACACATAGTTCAACGAGGCGATTTCCTCTCGCCAGGTCAAATCTTTAGTGACCTTAAGCCACTTGGCATGCTGAGCGGCCATAGAGTCCACAATACGGATAAAGGCCTCATAGCTATTAAAGAAGCCATGCCGCCCAGTGAGCAGATAACCTTCCAGCCAGCCTTCGCACATATGCTCAGACAGCATGCCGTCCATCACCCGGCCGTTTCCGGCCAGAAATTCATCTCCATCTATCCAGTCGGCGTTCCAATCCCGGTTGGTTTCCTCAAAAACCTTACCCAGCCGATTAGACATGGTTTCATCCGGTCCGAAAACCCGGAAGTTTTTGGCGTCCCGATTCAGCTTAAAGATATCCCGGACAAAACCGCCAAGCTCCGTCATATCCTGGGCTTCCACTCCGCCAGGCGCCGGCACTTCTAAAGCGTAATTGCGAAAATCGGGCAACCGCAGATCTCGCAACAATTTACCGCCGTTGGCATGAGGGTTAGCGCCCATACGACGGTCACCTTTGGGGGCAATCTCCTTCAACGCTTGGCAAGGAGCGCCCGTTTCATCAAACAGCTCCTGAGGACGGTAGCTTTCCAACCAAGCCTGAATCAAGCCCATATGCTCAGGCTTGCTCATATCCACAGGCACTTGGTGGGCCCGGAAAGTGCCTTCAATGCTCTTTCCATCAGCCTGTTTGATACCGGTCCATCCTTTTGGAGAACGAAGTACGATCATGGGCCACCGGGGCCGGGTGGTATCGCCTTGCTCTCGCGCTTTTTTCTGGGCTTCCCGAATGTCTTGAACACACTGATCCAGAGTTTCCGCCATTTTCCGATGGGCATCCATATTGTCGCTGCCGTCGGTCTCTACAAAATAGGGCTTCCAACCGCAACCTTCAAAGAACTTCTCCACTTCCTCGTGGGAAATGCGGGAAAAGATCGTGGGATTGGCAATCTTATAGCCATTCAAATGAAGAATGGGCAATACTGCGCCATCGGCCGCAGGATTCAAAAATTTATTACTATGCCAAGCGGTGGCCAGCGGTCCGGTCTCCGATTCTCCATCCCCCACTACGCAAGCGGCAATGAGATCCGGATTGTCAAATACCGCGCCAAAAGCGTGAGACAAGCTGTAGCCCAACTCGCCTCCCTCATTGATAGAGCCAGGCGTTTCAGGCGCAACATGGCTAGAAATGCCGCCGGGGAAGGAAAACTGCTTAAACAATCCCTGCATCCCCTCCAAATCCTGGCTTACATTGGGATAAACCTCACTGTAGGAACCATCCAGCCAATCCTGCGCCACCATAGCGTTACCGCCATGTCCCGGACCGGAAAGATAAATCATATTCAGATCATATTCACGGATAATCCGGTTCAGATGGGTGTAGATGAAGTTCTGACCGGGAACGGTACCCCAATGCCCCACAATTTTTTTCTTAATATGCTCGGACTTCAACGGTTGACGCAGCAGCGGATTGTCCAATAGATACAACTGTCCAGCAGAA
>CATJIY010000114.1 GCA_949740695.1 uncultured Eubacteriales bacterium | reverse complement strand
TTTGAAAAACATTTAAAATCCACTTAGACATTCCGCCCTTGCCTTTTGCCGTAAAAATTGTATAATGGAAATCAATCAGTTCCATCTGCCAACCTACTTTTGATTATTCTACAGGAGGAGAGAATTTTCATGGAATTGACCGAACAATTCATCCTGTTGCAAGCGCCTAATCCCGCCGCCGCGGAAAACGGCAGGAAGCTATCTCAAAAAAGCAGCTTTTCCCGCCGGCAAAAAACTGCCGACGGGGCGCTTTATTGGGCAGACTGCGCCGGTAGCGGAAAAACTCCTTACCGGGTTTCTATCGATTGGATGCAACCCGACGCCCCGGTGTTCCGCTGCTCTTGCCCCAGCAGACAATTTCCCTGTAAACACGCATTGGGTTTGTTGTTTGAACAACTGCTGGGGAAAGACTTTGTTCTTGGGGAAATTCCCCAGGATCTAGCAGAAAAACGCGCAAAACAAACCGCCCGCCAACGGAAAAAGCAGTCTGATATCCCTGACGCTTCCAAAACAAAAAAACCCAACGCTGCCGCCCAAAAGAAAAAGCTAACCCGCCAGCTGGAAGGGCTGGATATGGCCGAGCATATGGTAAACGATTTACTATCCGCCGGTCTGGGTTCTTTAAGCGGCGCAGCTGTCCAGACTTATGACAAACTGGCCAAAGATTTAGGCAGCTGCTACCTGACCGGTCCGCAAATAGCCTTTACCCGCATCGCGCTGGCAGTGCGCGCTATCCAAAAAGCCCCCCAGCAAACGGCCGCTTATGGAGAAGCCTTACGCATTTTGGTGGCTCTTCGATCTACCATTAAAAAATCCCGGTTATTTTTACAAAAAAAATTGGAGACAGAAAGTTTTTCCGCTGAAGATTCCACTTTATTTGAGGCGTTAGGAGGCGTTTGGCGGCTGGAGGATCTGCGGGCTATCGGCGCTTTCCAAGAAAACGCCGCTCTGATCCAGCTATCCTTTGATGTGTCCTTCGACGAGGCAAAGAAAGAGTTTGTAGAACGGGGCTGGTGGATAGATATCCACACCGGCGAAATCTCCCAAACCCTGAACCTCCGCCCAGCAAAGGCTTTAAAATATGTAAAAGGAGAGGATAGCCGGTTTGACCTTTTGGAAATTCCCATCCTCTACCGCTATCCCGGCGAAGGAGACCGGCGGATTCGATGGGAAAGCTGCTCCACCCGGCCTCTGACTTTCCAGGAGCAGGCCGCGTTGCCTGCCTTGGCCCAGCCCGATCTGGCGGCGGCGGTTAAACTGACCAAAAATACCATCAAAAACACCCTCGCGCCAAAATTTTCTGCGGTGCTAGTCCCAGTGGGCCGTCTGGGCCAATTGGAAAAAGATTTAGTTTTAGAGGACCCAGCCGGCGCCCGCCTTTTACTGAAAGACCGGCCGGAGGATGGGACGGACCATGCCTCGACCAGCCGCCTCGCATTGCTGCCCGAGCCGGTTCCAAACGGTAGCGCCCTTTTTGGATTGATGTTTTACGACCCAGAAAATCGAAATCTTTGCCTGCATCCATATAGCATTGTCACCCCGTCTCAGATCATCCGGCTGCAATATTAAGGAGGAACGTTTCATGAATCTACAACCTCTTTATGATTTGAAGGAGCGGCTGCATTATGCCGCGATTGCGGGCGCCGGCCTGCTGGGAGAGGATTTTCGCCTCCAGCGAGCAGCCGAAGGACTGAAGCCGCTAGCCTCGGCCAGTCCGGTGTTTTCTAAAATTGACGGCATGCTGAGCGCACTGCTGCAAGCGCCCCCCCCAAGAACGGTCGGGCATCCTATTGGATCTGCTGGCGCTTACCGACGCAGTAATTTATACCCAAGCCCAAACCGGCCCGGCGGGACCGCTGGAACCACTGTCCGCCGGCGGAGGAACCTACCTGCAAATCGCCTATAGCCAGCTTCAGCCTTTGTTGACCGCTCTCACTGCTACTGGAGGCGGTCGGATGGAGTTGATCCGCTCCTCCTGGGAAACCCACCCGGAATATTTTTCTGACTTCCGAGTATTACCCGCTTTGGCGGCTGGTTTGGGAGATAGTTATGGCGATATTGCCCAATTGAACGCTTTGATTCTCCAAAAGCAGCCCGCCGCCCTTCCGTTACTCAAACAAGGTTTTGACCCAGCCGGGAAAAAAGAAATGGCCCGGCGGGTAGAGGTCATTTCTGCCCTGGAGGGTCCCGCCGCCACCCCTTGGCTGCGGGAAATTCTGCCTCTCTCCAAAAAAGAAGTGCGTCCTGCTGTGATTCTGGCTTTGGGCTGTGACCAAGAGAACGCCGGTCTTTTGTTGGACCTGGCAAAAGCCGAACGGAGCGGCAACCGGGACGCGGCTCTCCAGGCGTTGGCCCGGTTGGAAGGAGATGCCGTTCAGGACTTTTGGGCTGCGGAAATAGCAAAGAAACCGGAAAACGCAGAACATTTGAAGGACAGCGGTACAAAATGGGCCTCCGATATAGCTGCCGCCGCTTTTCAAACCATTCTGAAGCGTTTCTTGGGTATGGAAAGGCAGAATACTCCGCTTTCAGAAAGCGATTGGTCTGCCTTGATCCGCTGCCGCGCCGCTGTTCTGGGAAAAAGCTCCCCGGCCATGCTGGACTGCTGGCGGTGGGTGGACAGCCAGCTTTCTGCTTTCAGCAAGCTGAAACGAGGCCCTAACGTCAAGCACGTTGACCTAGGAATCCAACTGCCTTTCTGGCTGCTGAACAGTTTGTGCCATTCCGGCCCGGGTCCACTTTGCGCCTTTTGTATGGAGCTGTGGCAGCAAGACGAGGATTCGCCCCGCTATCTTCCCCATGCCCTGATATCCGCTTTGTTAACCTGGCCGGCGGACGAAGTCTACAACCGCTTTTCTCCTTACATTCTTACCAAAAAGCCTCTGTTGGATGCAACTCGAAAAAAAGCCCTCCATGACGCTCTTCTAGAGGCTTTCCGAGAGATCTCTTGGGACGAGGACCAGCAACGCTACCAGCTCGCCACCGGGCAGGCTCTTCCCAATGGATTGGATGCCCGATGGTATGACCAGCTCACGCAAACTTCCAATACAGAAGAAATTCTGCGCCGCTTAATCTGCCGCAAGGACCCGCAAAGCTGCGCCAAGATTAGCGTCTATTTGTTCCGACTGATTCAAGACGGCAACGCACCCGTAATTCAGGAGGATATCACTTTCCTGCGGCAATGCGGCTGGACGGATTGGAAGGGCTTTTTAAACAAACGCGTAAAGCAAAAAGGCGATTTAACGGTCTATTCTGTGGTTCGTCTGTTAAATGAAACCTCTCTTACTAATCTGGAAAAAGCCGCCGAACTGCGGATGTTGGACAAAATTGTCCAAGAGCAGAACGCCGCTACCAAACGTCCCAAATGGCCGGTTTTAGCCGTCCAGAACCAGCTGGCCTCCTGGGAAGCCGAGCAAAACAGTTCTGACCCGCCCACCAATCCCGTATGAAAAAGGAGTGTATCATCCTATGTCTGAACAAAACGTCCAGCGGCTCCCCGCGGAGGCGCTTTATCAAACCGAATTGGAAGCTTTGATAGCGGCTGAAACCAACCCTATCCCTACTGGCTGGCGGATGTCTCCCCGTTCGGTTCTGACCTATCTCACCGGCGGCAAGGCCAAGGGAATCGAGATTACCCCAAAATACATGGGCAGCCGACGTCTGGTGGAAATCGCCATCGCCACCTTGGTCACCGATCGGGCCTTGCTGCTAATTGGTGAACCGGGCACAGCGAAATCCTGGCTTTCCGAGCATTTGTCCGCTGCTGTCAACGGAGATTCTACCAAAGTAGTCCAGGGTACCGCTGGCACTACCGAGGAGCAGATTCGCTATTCCTGGAACTACGCTATGCTGATCGCCAAAGGTCCTTGCCCGGAGGCCATGGTAAAAAGTCCAGTTTACCGGGCTATGGAAAGCGGCTCCATCGCCCGGGTGGAGGAAATCTCCCGCTGTGCCAGCGAAGTCCAGGACGCGTTGATTTCTATTCTCTCGGAGAAACGGCTATCGGTTCCCGAGCTAGGGCTGGAAGCCCCAGCCCAAAAGGGCTTTTCCATCATTGCCGCCGCCAACACCAGGGATAAAGGGGTCAACGATATGTCCGCCGCTCTCAAACGCCGGTTTAATATCGTGGTGCTGCCTACCCCGTCCGACTTGGAAACTGAACTGCATATCGTTCGCACCCGGGTGGCCCAGCTTTCCAACGGTCTGGATCTAAACGCCAGCCAACCCGATCAGGATACGGTGGAAAAAGTAGTTACCATCTTCCGGGAACTGCGGGGGGGCGCCACCCTTGACGGCAAACAAAAGTTGAAGTCTACCTCCGGGGTGCTCTCCACCGCCGAAGCCATTTCTCTGCTGGCCAATTCCATGGCTCTGGCAGGCAGCTTTGGCGCCGGAACGGTCTCGGACAACGACCTGGCCGCAGCCCTTCAGGGCGCAGTAGTGAAAGACGAAGAAAAAGATAAGCTCTGCTGGAAGGAATACCTGGAAAATGTTATGAAAAAGCGGGGCAGTCAGTGGCTACCCCTTTATCGCGCCTGTCGGGAGCTGAATGACTAATGGGCGGCCCGGTGCTGTTTGGCGTGCGCCATCTTTCCCCGGCGGCAGCTTTTCATCTGCGGCAGGCGCTGGACCGGGCAAAGCCCGCTTTGGTTCTGGTGGAAGGCCCCAGCGATCTTAACGACCAGCTGAAGTGGCTCTGCCATTCAGAAACCCGGTTCCCTGCCGCCATCCTTGCCTATACCCAGACGCCGCCGGTGCGCACCATTCTGTATCCCTTTTCTATCTATTCTCCAGAAATTCAGGCTATTTTATGGGCAAATGCGCACGATGTGGAATTCCGGTTTATGGATTTGCCCTCTTCCGTCTTTTTAGCTTTGGCGCCAGACGTCTCGCCCAGCCAACCGGAAGAGCAAGACCCATCTAGTCCCGCCCAGACCACCGAAATGGTTTATCACCGTCTGGAAACCCTAACGGGAGAAGATCACGACACCTTTTGGGAGCGAAACTTTGAACAGTTGGAGAACATGGAATCTTATCAAGCAGCTTGCAATACCTTTGGCCGCCAGCTGCGAGAAGCCTCTATGGACAATCCCCGCCGCACCGCCGAAACTCTGGTGCGGGAATCTTATATGAAACGGGTGATCCAGCAGGCGGTGGACGCAGGAACCCCGCCGGAACGTATTTTCTGTGTGTGCGGCGCTTTTCATGTGGCGGGATTAGAACAAAATCAGCCCATGACTGACGGCGAAGCGGCCGCCCTCCCCCATACGGATACCCACGCCACTCTGATGCCCTATTCCTATTACCGCTTGTCCTCTCGATCTGGCTATGGAGCCGGGAACAAGGCTCCGGCTTATTTTGAACTACTTTGGGAAGCCCTTTGTCAAGGACAGCCGGCAAACGCGCCTTATCTCTATCTAACCCGTTTGGCCGCCGCCCACCGGAAAGCAGGCAACCTTGTTTCCTCCGCTCAAGTCATTGAAGCCGCCCGGCTTGCCCAGACCTTGGCGGGTCTTCGGGGAAGTCGCCGCCCTGTCTTGACCGATCTGCGGGACGGCGCGATAACCGCCATGGGTCACGGAAACTTTTCCGAGCTGGCTTTAGCTGCTGCCGATACCGAGATTGGAACGACCATTGGCTTTTTGCCGGAAGGCGTCAGCCGAACCTCGGTGCAGGAAGATTTTTACCGCCAGCTCAAAGAGCTGCGGCTGGAAAAATACCGGACGGTAGAGCTTCAGAGGCTGGACCTGGATTTACGAGAAAAGCTGAATGTTCAATCCCAGCAAGCAGCGCTGGCCGATCTGCGCCGGTCCTTTTTTCTTCACCGTCTGCGGGTGCTGGGCGTTCATTTTGCTTCCCTTCTGCCCTCCCGTCAGGAGGGGGCTAATTGGGGAGAATATTGGGAGCTGCGTTGGACGCCGGAAACAGAAATTGAGATTGTGGAATCCGCGCTTTTGGGAGACACCATTGAAGGGGCCGCCGCTTTTGCCCTTCGAGAGCAGGCGGAACAAAGCGGTTCTATTGCTCAGGCGGCGGCCATTTTTCAGGACGCCTTTTTGTGCGGCATGCCTACCGCCGCCCGTCATGCGCTGACTCTATTACAAAGTCTTTCCGTGGACGCGGCCCTGCTCAGCGATTTAGCGGAAACCGCCAGCCGGCTCAGCTTGGTAGTTCGATACGGCGACCTGCGCCGGTTTGACCCTCAACCAGTAATCCCTTTGATTCAACAGCTTTACCTTCGGGCCTGCCTCATCCTGGAGGATGCCTGCATTTGCGACGCCAAAGCCGCCCCGGCAGTAACCGCCGCCATGAATCAGCTGAACGCCCTACCCTTGGAGCATGATTTTCTGGACGACGGCCGTTGGCGAACTCTGCTGCGGGAAATTTCTGACCGGGACGATCTGAACACCCGGTGCTCTGGTTTTGCCATGGCTATTTTACTAGAACGCGGAGAGGTGGAGGAACCGCTGCTCTCCCGAGAGGTGGCCCGGCGGCTTTCCCCTGGTATTCCCGCCGATCTAGGCGCAGGATGGTTTGAGGGATTAGCCGGGAAAAATCGCTACGCTCTGATTGCCCGGCTTTCCCTCTGGCGGCAACTAGACAGCTATCTTTCTAGTTTGGACGATTCGTCCTTTCGCCGGGCGCTGGTCTTCTTGCACCGGGCTTTCGCTGATTTTTCTCCCAATGAAAAAAACGACATCGCAGAAAATCTAGGAGAGATCTGGGACGTTCACCCTCAACAGGCGGCTGAAGCGTTAATGCAGGAGACGACCGAGACTGAGCGAGCGGTGCTAGACAGCTTGAGTGACTTTGACTTTGACGATATCTGACAGGAGCGTGAGACCATGACCCAATCCGAACAATTAACCCGCTGGCGGCTGATTTTAGGCAGCGAAACCCAAGATTCCTTTGCCGATATGGGCGGTGCGCCTCTTTCTCAGGAAGAGCTATTGATGGACGGAGCCTTGTCCGCTATTTATGGCGGGCCAGGCGAGTCCTTTGGCGGCGGCGGGCCAGGCGCGGGAAAAGGTCCTTCTTCCCCACATATCTCCAAGTGGCTGGGAGATTTGCGAACTCTATTTGATCCGGAAACTGTCGCGGTGGTGCAAAATGACGCCATCCAGCGCAAGGGGCTGACCCAACTGTTGCTGGAACCCGAACTGCTGGAGGGACTGGAACCCGACTTAAATTTGGCCTCTACCCTGTTGATGCTGAAGGATCATATTCCCAAAAAATCTAAGGAATCTGCCCGCCGGTTTATTCAAAAGATTGTGGAGGAAATCAACAAACTGCTGGAAAGCGGCGTGCGCCGGGCTGTGACCGCCGCCCTTAACCGCCGCGCCCATGCGCCTCTGCCTTCGGCCTCAGCTATTGACTTTCCCTATACCATCCGCCGCAATCTGCGAAATTATCATCCCCAGCTAAAAACCATTATCCCAGAACGAGTGTGGTTTTTTGATCGCTCTAGCAAGGTGAACCGGTGGCATATTATCTTGGATATTGACCAAAGCGGCTCTATGGGACCCTCCATCTTATATTCCTCGGTAATGGCCTGCGTGCTGGCCTCCATGTCAGCTGTAAAAACCAGCGTGGTAGCTTTTGATACGCAGATCATGGATTTGACGCCGCTGTGCGCCGATCCGGTGGATCTGTTGTTTGGCTTTCAAATGGGAGGCGGCACCGACATCGCCAAATCCATCGCCTATTGTCAGGGACTGGTGGAATCCCCTAGTAAGACCTTATTCTTTCTGATTTCTGATTTATGTGAGGGAGGCAACCGAGCCGCGCTGCTTCGCCGGCTAGAAGAGCTAAAGGCCGCCGGCGTTACGGTAATTGTTTTGCTTGCCATTGCGGACGGTGGAAAACCCTATTACGATCCCCAGACTGCCCAACGCATCGCCGCCATGGACATTCCCTGCTTTGCTTGCGCCCCTGACCGGCTCCCGGAATTGCTAGAGCGCGCCCTGAAAGGCCAAAGTATGGATGGGTTGTCCAAAGAAAAACCGCCGGCTTAGAAAAACGTTTCCTCATAAATTCAGAGTAAGGCAGACCCTCATGGTTTGCCTTACCCTTCTTGTAGCCGAAAAACAGGATTTCTACTCATATTCGCCCAATTCCTTAAGGGGTGAGACGCCTGTTTTTGTCTTGCAAATCAATTCTATTTTTTCAAAATGGAACCCTTCCTCTGGGGAACTTTGGTTCGCCAGAGGAAGGGTTTTATGGAACAATCCAACCGTTCAAGCGTTTTGTAAAAAGGCTCGATAACCTTTAACCGCCTCATAGACGTCTGCCTTAGAGCTGACTTCATAAGGGGCGTGCATACTCAAAAGGGCTACGCCGCTGTCGATAACCTCCATGCCATGCTTGGCCATGATATAAGCGATCGTACCGCCGCCGCCCACGTCTACCTTACCCAGCTCGCAAAACTGGTAAGATACATCAGCCTGATCTAAAATCTGCCGCAAATGAGCGATATATTCCGGATTGGCGTCATTAGAGCCCCCCTTACCCCGGGAACCGGTAAATTTATTGAACGTCATCCCTCGGGAAAGGAAAGCCGCCGAACGTTTTTCAAAAGCCTCCGCATAAAGGGGATCGTAACCGGCGCTGACGTCTGAAGACAGCATCCGAGAGTTTTGCAGAGCAAGCCGGGTTTTCAAATAAGATTCTCCCTGAGTGGCGGCAATCAACTGCGCCACTGCGTTTTCAAAAAAATTAGCCTGCATACCGGTGGCGCCTACGCTGCCAATCTCCTCTTTATCCACCAGCAGACAGCAGGTAGTCCGGCCCAGAGGCTGCGCCTCCTGAAGCATGGCGTACAGCGAGGTAAAGGCGCAGATCCGATCATCCTGACCATAGGCCAAGATCATGCTGCCGTCCAACCCGCAGTCTCTTGCCTTACCTGCCGGGACAATCTCCAATTCCGCCGAAAGAAAATCAGCTTCCTCTACGCCGTATTTTTGCTTTAAGATGGAAAGAACATTCGCCCGAACGGCTTCCTTTTCCTCCTTATCCAGTTTAGCCTCTTCCAACGGGCGGTTGCCTACTAGCAGATCCAATCCTTCGCCGGTAATCACTTTGGCCGCTTTTTTTTCCATTTGTTCACCGGCCAAATGGACCAGTAAATCAGAAAACACCATCACTGGTTCCTTCTCTGACTCCCCAATGGAAATCTGCTCTACCGAGCCGTCTTTTTTCACCATCACTCCATGAAGAGCCATCGGTTGGGCCACCCACTGATATTTTTTAATGCCCCCATAATAATGGGTATCCAAGTAAGCCTGGCCCTCCGCCTCATACAACGGATTCTGCTTGACATCCACCCTTGGAGAGTCAATATGCGCGCCTAAAATATTCATGCCTTGATCCAACGGCTGCTCCCCCAGCTGAAAAAGGACGATGCTTTTTTTCATGCAGACAGCGTAAACTTTATCTCCCGGACCCAATCTCCGTTTTTGTAGCAAAGCGGTTTCCAACCGAACGTAACCAGCCTCCTGGGCCATCTGTTCGGCCTGGGTTACGCACTCCCGTTCGGTTTTTCCCTGATCCAAAAAAGTCTTATATTGGGCGCAGATGGCCTCCAGCTGGGCCAACTGCTCCGGTCCGTACTTTTTCCATGCGGTTTTGCTTTCCATTTATTCTGTCTCTCCCTTTCCGATTCTATTTTGTGTCAAGATATAGGCCGGCGGTTTTGCCTTCCCGCTGACCTAAAAGGAAAAATCCCTTCTACACCAGGTCCGCTCCATCTCAAACCGCCGTATTCTTTTTTATAAAGGATTATAGCCGGTTCTTGCGGAGGTTGCCATAGGGCTGGCGCTTTTCTCATGTTTAGGGAAAAGGACCTGCTTTCGCAGGTCCCCAACTTTCCACCGCCCGAAAGCAGGCCGCTTATTAGCCGATCACTTCCCGGAAAACCCGCAAGGCGTTGCCGCTGCAAATTTTCTCTACCGCGTCGGCGGAAAATGCTTTTTCCACAGCGTCGATCACCACAGGCATCCCAGCAAAATCCCGGAACTCCAGCTCGTCGCCAATCCCATCAAAGTCCGAACCAAAGGCCACGGCCTCCAGACCAGCCTTATCAGCGATATGCTTCATATGGCGCACCAAGTCGGCGGGCGTGGTCAGGCCCTCCTCCTTCTTCAAAAAGCCGGTGCAGAAATTAACGCCGCACACGCCGCCCTTTTCGCCCAAAGCCCGCAGCTGCTCATCCGTCAGGTTTCGGCGATGGTCGCAAAGCGCCCGAGCACAGGAATGGCTAGCGATAAAGGGCTTTTTGCTGTGCTTAACAATATCCCAAAAGCCGCCCTCAGAGAGATGGCTGGTATCGATAATCATACCCAGAGCGTTCATCTTATCCACTACTTCCAGACCAAAAGGCTTGAGGCCCAGCATGTGCTTTTCCGGATCGTCCGAACAAGGAAACGCGATGGAATTTTCATAGTTCCAGGTAAGGGCGATCATCCGAACCCCCCGGTCATAAAACTCCTGGATGCGCTCAATCTTGCCATCGGCCGCCACGCCATCTTCTATGGTCAACAACGCGGAAAGCTTGCCCTCCCGCTTATTGTCCTCCATTTGAGCGACGGTCCGCACTGGACGGATGGAGTCGGCATTGGCTGCCATTTCCCGTTCAAAAACTTCGGCTACATGGTGAAAATAACTGTAGGCATCCTCAGTGATGCCATACCGCTGGGCTGACTGGTGGGTGGGAATAAAAATGGCAAAGCTCTGCACCATAGAGCCGCCTTGTTGCAGTTTTTCCAGATTGATGTGCCCCTGCCACTGACGCAGATCGGTTTTTTTCAAATAAAGCTCCATTAGGGTATCACAGTGCAGATCAACAATAGAAAACGGTTTCATATAGGGTTCCTCCTTTATGGATAATCACAGCTTTGGTTCGTTTGAAAAAAGAACGCCTACCGAATCCGCGCAAGACGGCGCTGGAAAAGCACAAATATATCCAAGTATTGCGGGCAGATTTGCTGCCGCAGATGACGGCGGCTTGTTGGGAAAGACGGCATTTTCATTTTTCAAACAGGCTTTAGGGATTCCTACTGATTCCTATATTGCGCTATAAATGACAAAAAGTCAAGAGCGGCAGGCTGTTTTCTGTAAAAAAGGACGGCTTCCAGCCGTCCTTTGCTATTCTGGAGTTGTCATCCGCATTACTTTTGGAAGAACTCAGTAATCACTTCCACCACTTCCAAGCCAATATTGTTTTGGGCTTCTTCTGTTTGAGACCCGATGTGGGGCGTGCAGGATACCTGCGGGTGTCCGTATAACGCCTGATTGACGGTGGGCTCCTGCTGGTAAACATCCAACCCGGCTGCCCGCAATTTGCCGCTGTTCAAAGCTTCCAGCAATGCCTCCTCATCCACATTGGCGCCGCGGGAAGTGTTAATGAGTACTGCGCCGTCTTTCATTTTGGCAATGGTTTCCCGGCTCATCAAGGGACCGCCGTCTACCGCAGGCGTGTGCAGCGAAAGGAAATCTGATTGTTTTAGCAGCTCCTCCTGTGTCACATAGGAAAAGCCCAGCTGGCTCTCCAACCCAGACACTTGATAAATATCGTAAGCCAAAACCTTCATATCCAAAGCCTTTGCCACCCGGCACAGCTGCTGCCCGATACGGCCGAAGCCCCAGATGCCCAAGGTTTTCCCTGCCAGTTCCATTCCCTTGGAATAAGCTTTCTTTTCCCATTTGCCCTCTCGCATGGTGTGGCCAGCCACCGAAATAAACCGGCTGCAAGACAACATATGGGCCAACACCAGTTCAGCTACCGACCGGCTGGGAGATTTTGGGGTGTTCCGCACAGCAATTCCCGCAGCTTTCGCCGCTTCCAAGTCAATGTTATCCACTCCGACGCCGCCGCGAACCACCAGTTTCAGGCGGGAGCCTTTGGCCGCTTCCAACTGGGCAGAACGCACCTTGGTGGCAGAACGCACTACCAGAGCGTCATATTCCCTCATAGCCGCCCCCAGCTCTTCTGGAGCGTAGTGCCGCTCGGTTACAGAACAACCCTGTTCCTTCAATTGGGCCACAGCATGGCTGTCCAGCCCGTCGGTTATTAAAACACGAATCATTGGATTCACCCTTTCCCGACGCAATCCCGCGCCTTTTTAAAAAATCACAAAGCCCGGAAGATCGCTCTTCCGGACGGTTTCCGCTGGACCAGTACGCCATTGACGCCGCTCCGCTTTTACATAGTTTCACTTTAGCATAATTTGTGTTGAGATGCAAGAAAAAATCTCACTGACCGTTGCCTTTTCCTACAAAAACCCTGAGGCTTTTTTGTATGGAATCCACAAATGCTTACCGACTCTTTCAAGCAGAATCTTTGGATTTTTCCGGCAGAAGCGGACAAATCCTGATATTTTTCTTGAAAAACGGACAGGTTGCCAGCAAAATGACGATTTTAATTTATCCTGATAAAGCAAAAAATTGATAAAACCTATAACCTCTTATGATGAAAACATTTTTCAGTTCCCAATAAATACCATAACGCAACTTTCCTGATTTACAAAAGAACGCCTCCCGCCGCTAAATCCGGCGGAGGCCTCTTCCATCTATTATTCATCTATTCGGAAAGATAACCGAATTTAATCGCCCAGCCGAACAATCCTCATAGACGCGCCCGAGGCCCCTCCGGCCAGGATCACATCGCCCGTAGGAACGGTTCCGGTAAGAGAATATATCTGAAGGGTGATGATGGAGTTTTCCGGCAGGTTCGCTATGCGCGTATGCTCAAAGTGGGCGGTGGGCACTGTCGGAGCCACTATACCCTCAATGGGGAAGTCACCGGTGAGGTCCAGCCAGTTTCCCACCATCTGAGGAGTCAGGAGGTTCACCCGGTAGGAGATCTGATAGGCGTGCCCCTATATCTCAAACCTGGCCAAGTCCACGATGCCGCTCTGGATGTTGGCAGCAAAGACGGCGATAGCCGTAGGAGGATCTCCCATAAGGCCAGCTGGTCTGGGGACACCACCTGCAGAACCCATGGGACCGGTTAGGCCAGCGAGGCGCTGTACGGAGGTAGAAGCCGCCAAAGCGCCTTGCATTTTCGCTTTTAGAAAGAGCGGGTCAAGGAATCTGCCCTTGAGACTTTGGAGCAGGAGGAAATCCTTAAAATCTTTCCGCAGAGGACGTATTTGAAAGGTTAATGGGCAGAAATTTGAGGCGGCTTTCTATTCAAATCCCGGCTTGCGCGGTATACGCCCCCCAGAACCGGCGGCTCCTGCTACATTGGATATTGCCTCTCTCGCGGTCAAGGTAAGCCGGAAGCTGGCACGGGAGTATGAGCCATCTGGCGCCAAAACCCCAGAAATCCCCAGATCAGTTCGTTATTATTTTCCAGTGCCATGTCGCTCATTTCCCAATCGAACAAGATTTTCCCGAACTCAGATTTTATACTTTTTGGGCTGAAAAAACGCCGTAAATCCTTAGATTTACGGCAAAAATGGTACGCCCGAGCGGATTCGAACCGCTGGCCTTCCGCTTAGGAGGCGGACGCTCTATCCTGCTGAGCTACGGACGCATATGGAATTTT
>CATJIY010000113.1 GCA_949740695.1 uncultured Eubacteriales bacterium | reverse complement strand
CGGTGCTGTGCGCCTGTGTGGCGATGGTGGTTTTGCTGGATGGCTGGTTGGCGCCCTTTATTTTCCTGATTTCTATTGGCATGATGATTCTGCTGAATCTGGGCGCGAACTATTTTTTTGGAGAAATCTCTTACATTACCAAGGCGCTTTCAGCCGTTTTGCAGCTGGCGGTAACTATGGATTATTCTATTTTCCTTTGGCACAGCTATAACGAGCAGCGGGCTCTGGCGGCGGAGCGCAAAAGTGCAATGGCGGCTGCCATTCAAAATACGCTGGCCGCAGTGGTGGGCAGCTCAATTACCACAGTAGCCGGGTTCGCGGCGTTGTGTTTCATGACCTTTACTTTGGGCAGAGACCTGGGACTTGTGATGGCAAAAGGCGTGCTTTTTGGCGTGCTGGGGTGTGTGACGGTATTGCCGGCCTTGATCCTGATTTTTGATAAACCGCTGCAAAAGACCAAGCACCGCTCCATTATTCCCAATATGACTGGACTTGCCAAAGGCGTGGCAAAGGTTTATCCGGTTTTTCTAGTAATCTTTGTTTTGTTGACGGTCCCCGCTCTGTACGGCTACAACCAAACCAACAGCGAGGTTTACTATGATATGGGTCAGTGCCTGCCGGAAGATATGGAATACGTGATTGCCAACACCAAACTTTCCGAAGATTTTGACATTGCATCCACCCATATGTTGCTGGTGGATGCCGGACTGCCAGCTAAGTCGGTCCGTCAGATGATAGGTGAGATGGAAGGGGTAGAGGGCGTGCGTTATGTGTTGGGATTAGAATCGGTAATCGGCAGCCGGGTGCCGGAGGAGATTCTTCCTGACAGTATTCGGTCATTGGTAAAAAGTGATCAGTGGGAACTGTTGCTCATTAGTTCGGAATATAAAGTGGCCAGCGAACAAGTCAACATTCAGTTGGAAAGGTTAAATACTATTCTAAAAAACTATGACTCAAAAGGTATGTTGATTGGCGAGGCGCCCTGTATGAAAGACATGATTGAGACCACTGATCGAGATTTTAAGGTAGTAAACGCAGTGTCCATCGTGGCTATCTTTCTGATTATTGCCTTAGTGGAAAAAAGTTTCATGTTGCCCGTTATTCTGATTACGGTAATTGAGTTGGCGATTTTCATCAACCTGGGCCTGCCTCACTATCTGGGACAATCGTTGCCCTTTATCGCGCCTATCTGCATCAGCACCATCCAGTTAGGCGCGACAGTGGATTACGCCATTTTGATGACTACCCGGTATAAACATGAGCGCAAGGGAGGCGGGGATAAGCAACAGGCAGTAGTTATCGCGCTGGCTTCCTCCATCCCATCTATTTTGGTCAGTGGTCTTGGGCTGTTTGCAGCGACTTTTGGCGTGGCGCTTTATTCGGATATTGACATTATCGGGTCTATGTGTATGTTGATGGCCCGTGGCGCAGTGGTTAGCATAGTATGTGTGATCTTCTTTTTGCCAGCGTTACTGTTGCTTTGCGACCAGGCGATCTGCGCCACTACAGCGGGCATGCGGCATTTGAAAAAAACAGTAAAGGTTCAGAAAGTCGAGGTATAAGCTATGAAATCCAAATTATTCAAAACTTTGGCGCTGATGTTGTGCGGAGGATTCCTGGCAGGAGGAATCGGAGCGGCTGCTTATGGTTGGAATGACGGCAGGGGACAGCAGCCCCCAGAGGGACCGGCGCTGGTCTCTCTGGGGAAGGAGGAGAAAGTTTCAGTAAAGGATGAAACCATCTATGTGCTGGCAGGAGTCGATGGTACGGTTCAGAAACTGATTGTCAGCGATTGGATTAAAAATCAGATGAAGGCAGCTGTGGTTTATGACCAGTCGGAATTAACTAAGGTACAAACGGTGAAAGGCGACGCCACCTGTACCATGGACGGGAATAATCTGCGGGTGTGGGATGCCCAGGGACAGGACGTCTACTATCAGGGCGAAGTGGAAAAAGAACTGCCGGTAACCATGTCGGTGTCCTATCAGCTGAATGGAGAAGCCATCTCCCCGGAGTTGCTAGCCGGCAAAAGCGGTCGAATTACTATCCGGTTTGACTATGAAAATCTTACGGCTCAAGAGGTGGAAGTTGGCGGCGAAAAACAGACTATGAAGGTGCCTTTTGTCATGCTCACCGGTCTGTTGCTAGATAACGACCGGTTTTCCAATGTGGAGGTTACCAACGGGAAAATCATCAATGACGGAGACCGCACCACAGTAATTGGGCTGGCTTTTCCTGGCTTGCAGGATAATCTGGAGGTAGATCGGGACAAAATGGAATTACCTGATTATGTGGAAGTCGCCGCTGACGTACAGGATTTTTCTATGACCAATACAGTGACTGTGGCCACCAGCGAAGTCTTTACCCACTTGGAAGAAAAACAATG
The DNA here is from genome assembly GCA_949740695.1 of uncultured Eubacteriales bacterium. Lineage (GTDB taxonomy): Bacteria > Bacillota > Clostridia > Oscillospirales > Butyricicoccaceae > UBA4644. The sequence continues at coordinate 925 of CATJIY010000113.1, read as the reverse complement.
GAGTTTTGGCCTTGATCTGACCGATTCGTTAGATAAGCTGACTAGCGCTATGGATCAACTAATTGACGGCGCTTCTGACCTTTACGATGGTCTCTGCACGCTGCTGGAAAAATCAGAAGAGTTGGTCGGTGGCATTGACCAACTGGCGGTAGGCGCACAAAACTTGAAGCAAGGGACTGCCGACCTGCACCAGGGCGCTTGCCAGCTGGCAGAAGGGAGTGAAACTCTGGCCAGCGGGCTTCAGCAGCTTGCCGCCCAAAATAATGCCCTGAACGGCGGCGCCAAACAGGTATTTGATTCTTTGCTAGCCATGGCCGATCAACAATTGGCTGCGGCGGGGCTGGAGTTGCCGCCTCTGACAGCGGAAAATTACAGTGAGGTATTTGATTCTATCATGGAAACTATGGGAAAGCAGGCTACCGCTGCTCAAACTCAGGCGGCTGGGTTGCCAGCGGAGCAGGATAAGGTCATTCAGGCTCAGTTGGCTGAGATAGAGCAGAAGCGTGTGGCGCTGTCTGCCTTAAAAAACCAGCTGGACAGCTACAACACTTTTTATACCGGCTTGACTCAGTATACCGGCGGAGTAGCCTCGGCGGCGCAAGGCGCCGGTGGTCTGGCGGAAGGCGCTCGGCAGTTGCAGACTGGCGCGGCCCAGCTTCAACAAGGTATGGATCAATGGTATGGCGGCGTCCGCACGCTAAAAGACGGAGCGCCTGCCTTATTGGATGGAATAGCTCAGCTGCGAAATGGTTCTATGGAGCTTTCCGACGGGCTGAAAGAGTTCCGGAAAGAAGGTATGCAAAAACTGATTGACGCAGCGGATGGGGACGTCGGCGGTCTGTTTACCAGAATCCAGGCCACGATGGACGCCGCCAAAGGCTACCAAAGTTTCTCTGGTTTATCAGAGGATATGGAAGGCCAGGTG
>CATJIY010000112.1 GCA_949740695.1 uncultured Eubacteriales bacterium | reverse complement strand
ACCGCAATTGCAGTTGTTGTTGCAGCCGCCCCAGCCTCCGCAGCCGCCCCAGGCGCCGGCGCCGTAATGTACCCAAATGATAACGATGGCGACAACGACGATGATCCAGAAGGGCTGATAGTTTGCGAAGAACCCGCTGTTTCCGCGGCAGCAGTTGTTGTTGCAGTTGCAATTGTTGTTACAGGGTGCGTACATGGAAGTGATTCCCTCCTTAATAGATTTCTCACCCCATACTATTCACCCAGAAACAAAGTGTGCGCCGCCGCTTTAAGAAATCCGCGCGGCCGCCTGGTCCAGCTGATTCTGCGTGACTACTCCGGCGGATACCAACCGCTGGGCCAGCGTTCCGTCCCCATCCCGTAAAATACAGGAGAGCGCCCGGTAAGAGATCAGCGCCACATGATCCCGGCGGAAACCTTCCCGCTGAATGGCGGTCAGTTCCGCCTGAGAAAGCACCCCCAGTTGAACGGCCAGCTCCCGGCTGGTGGTATTCCAGACAAAATCGGTTCCATCCTGATAGCCCAGGCTGCGAAGCACAAAGGTCAAATACTGTTCCAACGGGGCGGCGTCCAGCGGAGAAAACCGGTTTCCGCCGGTACCTGTGGTATAACCCGCCTGGTAGCCAAAAGAAATATACTTTTGTCCTTCGGGCCAATCGGTTAAATCGGTAAAAGGAATGGCTCCCGTATAGGCCAGGGCGTCGGCTTCCCGTCCTTGAAGCCGAATCAGCATGATCAGCGCCTCCTGCCGGGTAGGGATGCGTTCCAGCTCGTAACCGCTGGCAGTGCCTTGGAACAACCCCAAAAGATTGAGCGCCTCAGCATAGTTGGCATACTGAACCTCATAACCCGCTCTAGCTCCATCCTTCACCAGCACCCGGGCGGTATCCGAGGTGACCTCCACGCCGCTGCCGTCGTCAGCCAACATCATATAAAGAATCCCGGTGCGGATATCCAAGCCGGGAGTACGAACAGCCCCAGCGGTGACGTTAAGGACCTCCGAACCAGCCGGCCCAGCAATCTTTCCCGTTCCAGAAAGAAACAATACGCTAGCTCCGGCGGGACCGGAGATCACATCCCCCTTCTTCAACGAGCGCTGCTCCATACCTCCGGTAAGTTCCAAGGGCTTTTGGGCCAGGCGTTGCGCCACCCGCTGCTCCACCAAAGTTCCCAACTCCTCAGCATAGCGGACGGCCACCTGGCGGCGAATATAACCGTCCACCGCGGCTTCTATCCCATCCTGCTTGGCCTGAAACGAGGTGTGCAGGGTGTTCACCGCCGTCTGGATATAAACCTCCAAGGGCTGGTGGAATATCGTATCCAAATAAGAGCGGGATACCAGCGGGTCGGCGGCCGAGCCAGCCGCCAACGCGGTAGACCCGGCAAAAAGGACAGCCAGCGCCAGCAGCGCGGACAAAGGGCGTTGATAATTCATGGGCACCTCCCGAAAAGCCTTGCGGTTTGTAGAATATTTGTAGTATATCATATCCTCTGCCTTGGCGCAACCAGCAGTCCCAAAAAGACCTGCCCTTTCCTTTTCCGGCAAAAACTTTAAGAAGAATTCAGATTTCGCCTCTTTTCCCCAAGGACAATTTGGAGTATAATGAAATAATCGTAAATTGTCCCTCGGGCGCGCCGCAGCGCTCCCCCATTGGAAAGGAGTCTCTTAATGAACCATCGCTTCCGCCCAGCGGCGGCCCTTATTTTGGCCCTGGCGCTGGCCTTCTCCCTAACAGCGTCTGCCATCGCCACCGATCCGTTGGCTTATACTGTCTCCACCGATCTGGGAGACGGCTTAACCCTTACCCAGCTGAACAGCATTAACAACGGCGTCCGCCGCCAGCAATTCACCCTGGATTATACCCCCGGCGGCGCAGTGCAGCCGCTAGTTTTCTACGGAAACGCGGTTTACGGACGCCAGGATATCCAGCAAATGCTGGCTTATGCCAAAAGCCAGGGCTGGCATGTACTGGCTGCGGTAAACAGCGACTTTTTCTTTACCGGCTCAGGGGTTCCCACCGGAATGACCATTCAAAACAGGCGGCTGGTTACCTCTGACGGCGCTTGGAACGCTGTAGGCTTTTTTTCAGATGGCTCGGCCATTATCGGCGCGCCCAAACTTTCCATCTCTCTCACCAACCAAAGCGGTCTGACCTGGCCCATTTACGCCCTGAACAACGTGCGCACTTCTGCGGGTATTTATCTTTATACTCAGGATTTTGACAAAACTACCCGCACCACTGCCGCTGGCACCGAAGTGGTCCTTCAAACCAACGGTTATGACCAACTGCGGCTGGGTCAGCCGCTGGAGGCTTACGTGGTGTCGGTTTCCCAGCGGTCCAATACCCCTATTGGGGAAGGCCAGCTGGTGCTCAGCCTCACTACGCAAAACACCCCGAATTATTCTTTGGAACGGCTGACCCCCGGCGAGCGGGTGACCATCATGGCTTCCACGCAGGACCCGGCTTGGCACGATGTAGAATGGTCCACTGGCGGTGGAAATATGCTGGTTCGAAACGGGCAAATCACTACCGACGCCACCGGCACATCCCGGGAACCCCGTACTTTGCTTGGGGTTCGGGCAGACGGTTCGGTGGTAGTTGTGGAAAGCGACGGCCGCCAGGCCAGCCTGGGGGTAGGTCTGACTCTGCCGGAAGCCGCCCAGCTGATGCTGGATCAAGGATGCCGGGACGTGGTCAACCTGGACGGCGGAGGCAGCTCTATTCTTGCCGCCTCCTATCCGGGCTATGATCCGGCAGTGCTGTCCTCTCCTTCAGACGGCAAACCTCGCGCCTGCGCCACCTATCTGATGTTTGCCGCCACTGGCAGCGATCAGGGCCGTAGTTACGGCACGGTGGTCTATCCTCGTTCGGCCACCGTCCTGGCCGGCGGTTCGGTGCCGGTACATGCAATTTCTTATAACGAAAACTACTTAGGCTTTTTGGAGGATTCCTCCCGGCTGACCGCCACCGATGGAGAAGTGGTAGACGGGATCTTTTACGCCCCCGACCAGGCCATGGACTGTCTGGTGACCACCCGAGACGACAACTGCCAGGACGCCCAGATTACAGTCACCGACCGGATGGACACCCTGCGCCTCACCCGGGAGGGCCGGACGGTTACCGCCTTGGCTCTGGATCGGGAGCAAACGGTAGACCTAGATGTTCAGGCCTTTGACAGCCTGCGAGAGATCTATTGTGACGACGCCCAATTTTTATTCTCCACCGAAGGCGGAATTGGACAAATTGACAGCCAGGGGGTCTTCACTGCCGGCCAGGCTACCGCCTCCGGCTCGATCACTGCCGCTTACGGCAGCTACAGCGTTACCATTCCAGTAACGGTTACCGGCAAGGCCGGCGGTATTCTGGAGGACTTTGAGTCTGCGGCTGATTGGGGCGTTGTCGGCTCAGGCCAAGCTTCCGCCCAACGGATTACCGATCTTTCCAAGGTGCGCTATGGCGCGGCCGCCATGGGCCTGACCTATTCCGGTCAGGAAGGAGACTCCGCCGAATATCTCTTCCCGCAACCTCCCGCATTGGATGGGGCTACCCATCTGACCTTGTGCGCCCGGGGAACGGGCAACTGGAACCTGTTGTTCCAGCTTTCCGACGGCTCGGTCCAGACCGTACCTTTTACCCTGGAAGACAGCGGATGGAATGGAATCAGCGTAGCCGCTCCGGCGGGAGCCGCTTATCTGCTGGGCTTCTCCTGCGCCGGCGCGGGACAATGGCAAGTAACGCTGGACCAGATCATGTCCCATTACGGAGCAGCCGCTCCAGATACAACGCCCCCGCAAATCACAGTTTCCAGCGTGGAAGGAACCTTTGCCGCCGTCATTTCGGATAACGGAGACCAGCCCTTGACTGCTGAAAATATTCGGTTGACCATAGATGGCGCCGCAGCCGCCTTCAACTTTCAAAACGGACAGCTTACCGCCGCTCTGCCAAAAGACGGCGCCCGCCACCGGATTACCCTTACCGCAAAGGACGCCGCTGGTAATCTGGCTCGGACCAGCAGGGATACCGGCACGTTGACCTGTTCGTTTAAAGATATGAAGGACCACTGGGCCGCTGTTCCAGTGGAATACCTCCTGCAAAAAGGTATTTTCTCTCAGGATACCAAATTCAATCCGGAAACTAAGGTGAGCAACGAGATGGCCGCCACCATGCTCTCCCGTTACTTGGGGGTGGACGCCGCTCAATATGAAAACATCGCGCTGCCTTATATTGACGCGGATAACATCTCAGATTGGGCGTTGCCCCATGTCAAAGCCATGTATGCCCTAGGGATTATGCAGGGCAGTTTGGACAGCCAGAGCCGCAGCGTGCTTTATCCTCAATCCAGCTGTACCCGCTCTCAAATTATGACCGTTCTGGGCCGCACCCTCTCCCGAGGCTACCGGTATAACGCCTGCACCTTTACCGACGCTGGACAGATTCCCGACTGGGCCAGGGACCATATTGACCTGTTGTCCTCCCTGGGGATTATCACCGGCAGCGACACCGGCGCGGTGAATCCCAATGGCTCTATCACCCGTGCGGAATTCGCGGCGCTGCTTTACCGGATGTATTAAGCAAAAAGAAGAAGCCCCATATGGGCTTCTTCTTTTATTTGATTTCTAAAAGAAAATGTTTTTCCAAATATTCGCACGGGTTTTCTCCAGTTTTTACGAGGCATAGGTCCTACCTTGCGACTTTTATACCCACTCCAGCCACCGGAGATCATAAGGTTCAAAAACCGCCTTGCGATAAGCTTCTACATCCAGCTTGACGCCAGTCCAATCGGAGTGCAATTCGCCGGTTTGCTTAATCAAAATGTCGTACAGCACATCATAAGTGATTCCATCCGGGCCGGTTTCTACAATGGTGCTGTAAGGCAACGTTTTGTGATAAGTCAATTCCATGCCATGATAATCAAAATGAAACCCGCATCGCATCCGGCAGCCGTCCAGGCCGGTATACCTGGCCAGCCGGCAAAGATCCTGATAGATCGGGTCATGCTCCCGGTCATAAAGATTTTCCGGGGTAGTGTCGGTGTAGTCGTACCGAAACTGAACCGGGCGGCCCAGCCTGCGGATACGCTCCAGATAATCGGGCAGCTTTTCTTTGGGATAATCCTGAAATAGCACACAGTTGACCCGCACTGGCACAGCCATATCGGCCATCATCTGATCGTCTGATTCCTGAACATACCGCACCAGATGGCGGGAAACATTGATACAGGTAATTTTTTCCCGATTTTTTTCGGCAAACGCCAAGATATCTCTCCGGGTAACCCCGTGCAACAATGGAAGGGTGGTATTGATATAAATTTTATGACTGGGCGGGATAGCGTCCAACATCACCTGTAAATCGGTCAGATTGGCAAAAGGCTCCCCGCCGGTAAACACAAAATCACATTCCGGCGTTATGTCGTCCATCAAAGCGATGCTCTCGCAAATCTTTTCCACACTAAAGCCAGTGGGATCCGCGTATTCCTTTTTATTGATACAAAACGGGCAGTTGTTGCCGCAGTCATAAGGCACGAAAATCGTGACGGTGGCTCCGCCCGCTCTGGTTTTATACGGATTGCTCATGGTTTTGGACACCCTACCCTTTCCCTGGAGCCCGGCCCCAGGCCGGTTCTCTCTGTTTTTATGCCCTCTGGCACACTTGTTTATTTTACAGAGGGAAAGAAAAAAAGTCAAGGGCTTCTCGCCGGTTCTCCCCAACACTTTTGCAAATGCCTGCCCACCGCCAGCCGCAAGACGAGCGGAAGGATTCCCTGGATTATCGAGCCGCGCTCCCAGCCCTTCCCTCCAGCTGTCGAAACGCCTGAGGAAGTCTTGCCAAGATATCCCTGGACAACATAGCGTAAGGACCCAGATCCCGCCGGGCCAACAGACCTGCTTGACTGTGGAGCCACACCGACAGCGCAGCCATCTCCAAGGGCCTCTGCGGCGACTGCGCCAGCAGGCCGCAGAGTATTCCCGCCAGCAAATCGCCGCTGCCCCCTTTTGCCATGCCGCTGTTAGGGGCCGAAAGAGAAAGCGTCCGCCGTCCGTCGGTAACCAAGGTCTCGGCCCCTTTCAACACCAGGACGATTTGATGCCGGGCGGCAAAGGCTGCCGCCACGCCGGCAGCGCCGGGTTCAAGACGGCCAAACGAACAGCCCGCCAACCGGCAAAATTCCCGCCAGTGCGGAGTAAGAACCCAACTGCCCTGCTCCAACGGCGAAAGATCGGCGGCAAGCAGATTCAGCCCATCCGCATCTGCCACCACCGGACCGGAAAAGCCTTTTGTCAGACCGGCCAGCAAAGACCATCCTTCCTCCCATATGCCCGCGCCGCATCCGAAAAGCAGGCTTTGCGCTTTCTCCCGCTGAGGCAACAGCAGCGGCAGAGCGGCTTTTGCAATATGACCCCCGGCCTCCATAGGCAAAGACAGCAGCAAACACTCCGGCAGTCGAATCTTCGCCGCTTGCAACACCGGCTCCACCGCGCACAGTTGCACCAGCCCCGGACCGCTGCGCAACACCCCTTCGGCGGCTAACAGCGCCGCTCCCGGCATACCGGCGCTGCCGCACACCAGCATGGCCCGGCCAAAAGACCATTTGCCCGCGGTTTCCTGCCGGGGAGGCAAAAAGGATTTCACCAATTCTAAAGTGATCTCTTCTGTCATAACGCTTATCCCTTTCCACGCTTATCCCTTTCCACAATGTTTTACTACTATACCACCTTTTCCCCTAGAGAAAAAGATGATTTTTCAAAAAACTTCCATTATTTACGGAAAAACCTGCAAATAATGCTTGACGGAAGGGTTGGAATGTGCTATGCTACAAGTACCTGTTCAGGTCTTTTTTTTATGCTGTTCAGGGAGGCAAACTGGTTTCGCCGTCAGGCAGCCAAATTTAAAGGAGGTGCCGAACAATGCGCGTTAAGGTCACATTAGCGTGTACGGAATGCAAGCAGAGAAACTACAACACAGCCAAAAACAAAAAGAATACCCCCGACCGTTTGGAGCTGAACAAGTATTGTCCTTTCTGCAAAAAGCACACCTTACACCGGGAAACCAAGTAAGGAACTCAGAAAGGAAGGTACAAAGCGATGGCTGAAGAAAACAAGGATCTGATCCCTTCCGGCGAGAAGAAGGAAGAAGTCGCGGCGAAAAAGCCCGAGAAGGTCCAGAAAAAGGACAAGAAGCCCGGCGTCTTTGCCCGGATCGGCAAGTGGTTCCACGAGCTGAAGGTAGAGGCCAAAAAGGTCGTCTGGCCCAATCGCAAGACTGTGGTGAAAAACACCATCGTGGTGATCGTCGCCCTAATCGTTTTGTGCGCGATTGTTACGGTGCTGGACGTAGTCTTTGGCGGCATTCGCGATTTGATTGCCCGCCTCTGATCCTGAGACGGAGGACAAGATGTCTGAAAGCGCAAAATGGTATGTGGTGCATACCTATTCCGGCTATGAAAACAAAGTGGCCGCTACCATCCAAAAAACGGTGGAAAACCGCCATTTAGAGGACCAGATTTTTGATATCCGCGTCCCTATGGAGACGGTGACCGAACTTCGGGACAACGGCGCCAAAGAGGTGGAGCGGAAAATGTTCCCCGGCTACGTCCTCATCAAGATGATTATGAATGACGACAGCTGGTATGTGGTGCGCAACACCCGAGGAGTCACCAGCTTTGTGGGACCCGGCTCCAAGCCGGTGGCGCTCACAGAAGAAGAGGTAGCCGCCCTAGGCATGGAAAAGCTGGAGGTCAAACTATCTTACGAAGTGGGCGACAGCGTAAAAGTCATCGACGGTCCGCTGGAGGGCTTTATCGGCGTGGTGGACGAGATCGACCTGGTCAACCACACCGTCAAGGTTACAGTCTCCATGTTCGGCCGGGGTACGCCCGCCGAACTGAAATTCGGCCAGGTGGCCGCATTGAAAAAATAAGACGGGCGGCGCCCGTTTATTCCTTTCCCCGCGAAAGTGGGAGAGCCCAGCGGCTCATTTTTACCACATTTTTATAGGAGGTGCTCCAAGTGGCACAGAAAGTTACAGGTCTGATCAAGCTTCAGATTCCCGCCGGAAAGGCAACTCCGGCTCCCCCTGTCGGCCCGGCTCTGGGTCAGCATGGCGTAAACATCATGCAATTTACCAAAGAATTTAACGAGCGCACCAAGAACGACGGCGATTTGATTATCCCGGTGGTAATCACTGTTTACGCCGACCGTTCCTTCTCTTTTGTTACAAAGACTCCCCCTGCGGCCGTTCTAATCAAAAAGGCCTGCGGCATCAAAAGCGGCTCCGGCGTCCCCAACAAGACCAAGGTCGCCCAGTTAAGCAAAGTCGATCTCCAAAAGATCGCTGAGCAGAAGATGCCTGACCTGAACGCCGCTAGCGTAGAAGCCGCCATGAGCATGGTGGCCGGTACCGCCCGCAGCATGGGCGTCACTGTGGAGGAGTAAAAGCCTGCATTTTTTGCTAGACACAACAGATGTGCTGCGAATACAGGTTCTAATTTGTAACATGCGGACGGCTGAGGGTTTGCCGCCGCGTGGGAGGACAATTTTGTCCGAAAAACCACTATAAGGAGGAAATTAACATGCGCAAAGGGAAAAAATATATCGAAAGCGCAAAGCTCATTGACCGCGCCAAACAGTATGATGTCAATGAAGCCATAGATACCATGCTCAAAACCGCCAAAGCCAAATTTGACGAGACGGTGGAGCTTCACGTCAAGCTGGGCGTGGACTCCCGCCATGCCGACCAACAGGTCCGCGGCGCCATTGTTTTGCCTCATGGCACCGGCAAGACTACCCGCGTGCTGGTCTTTGCCAAGGGTCCCAAGGCTGACGAGGCCCGGGCTGCCGGCGCCGAATACGTAGGCGATACCGACATGGTAGAAAAGATCCAGAAAGAGAATTGGTTTGATTTTGAAGTGGTCATTGCCACGCCTGACATGATGGGCGTGGTAGGCCGTTTGGGTAAGATCTTGGGTCCCAAGGGCCTGATGCCCAACCCCAAGGCTGGCACAGTTACTATGAACGTGGAACAGGCCGTTAAAGATTCCAAAGCAGGCCGTATTGAGTATCGTCTGGATAAGACCAACATCATCCACTGCCCTCTGGGTAAGGCGTCTTTTGGTATGGAAAAAATTCAGGATAATTTCAACGCTTTGATATCCGCTATTTTAAAAGCCAAGCCCGCTGCGGCAAAGGGCCAGTATGTTCGTTCTTGCGTCATCGCCTCTACTATGGGTCCCGGCGTAAAGATCAACCCCGCCAAGCTGACGCTGGAAACCATCGCAAAATAAATTTCCCGAAAAACCACACCCCTGCGGCAACCGCCGCAGGGGTGTTTTCTTTTTTACGATGCCCATTGACGGATGCTCTCTGGGGAAATAAAACCGCTCGTCAGCCATCAAATATCCCTTGGATTTTCCGCTGTCCTTCTTGCATTACCACCCTTGATGTGCTATGATGAAAAATACGAAATCCAGTGGAAAGCGGGACACTTTTCCCCTTTCCGTCATAAAAAATCTATCTTTTCGGACTGTCCTCATGATGTTTCAAAACAAAGCCCGAAAGCTAGATTTTCAAACGAAAGGACGGCAGGTGTTAAAATGGAAAACTACAAAAAGCTTCGGGTCTTTGCAGAAGAGATCCGAGTGGAAACCCTGAAGGAGCTGGCCCATCTAAGCTTTGGCCATGTGGGCGGCTCCATGAGCGTGGTTGAACTACTGGCGGTACTTTATGGAAAGCAAATGAACATCAACCCGAAAAATCCCCAATGGGAAGACCGGGACCGGTTGGTGATGAGTAAGGGGCATGCCGGCCCCGCCCTTTACGCCACCTTGGCGCTGAAGGGCTACTTCCCCAAAGAAACCCTGCTCACCCTTAACCAAGGAGGCACACAGCTGCCTTCCCACTGTGACCGGCTGAAAACCCCCGGGGTAGATATGACCACCGGAAGCCTGGGTCAAGGTATCTCTACCGCCTGCGGCCTGGCTGTGGGAAACCGGATCATGGGAAGAAAGAGCTTTACCTATCTGGTGCTGGGAGACGGCGAGTGCGACGAAGGTCAGATTTGGGAGGGCGCGTCTTTTGCCGCTCATCAAAAACTAGACCGGCTTATCGCCTTTGTGGACCTGAACAAGCAACAGTTGGACGGTAAGTGTGACGATGTGCTTTATATGGGCGATATGGTGGACAAATTTACAGCTTTTGGATGGTTCGTGCAAAAAGTGAACGGCCATGATTTGCAGGCCGTTGACCAGGCTATTGACAACGCAAAAGTCCAGTCGGGTAAACCCGCCATGATTGTACTGGATACCGTCAAGGGCCATGGTTGCTTACTGGCCGAGCAGACCTTCCCTTGTCACCATCTAAAATTTACTTCCCAGCAAATCGCGCCCAGCATCGCTCAGGCTGAGGCTGCGCTGGAAGCCGCCCGTAAGGCGTAAGGAGGTTTTTCCATGTATACAGTAAAATCGGTTTTTGAAAAAGAAACGCAGGAAATGCGGGCGGTATATTGTCAGACGCTGCGGGAGCTGGCTCGGAAAAATCCCAAAATTTGCGCTTTGGACGCCGACCTGATCGGCTCTTCCGGTATGAAAGCTTTTTTTGAAGAGTTTCCTGATCGTGCGGTGAACTGCGGTATTCAGGAGAGCAACATGGTGGGCGTCGCCGCCGGTATGTCGGCGGCAGGGATGATCCCCTTTGCCCATTCCTTCGGTCCCTTTGCCTCCCGTCGTGTGTTGGACCAAATTTTTATTTCTTGCGCTTATGCCAAGTTAAACGTGCGAATCATCGGCTCTGATCCCGGCGTTACCGCCGCCTATAATGGGGGTACCCACATGCCTTTCGAGGATATGGGCGCGCTGATGTCCATTCCTCAGATTACTCTGGCAGAGCCTGCGGACTCCGTGCAGCTGGAATGGCTGATTCGTCAGCTGGAAAAGGAATATGGCGTCTTTTATATCCGTCTGCTGCGAAAAAACGCGATAGGCGTCTTTGAACCCGGCTCCCAATTTGCACTGGGTAAGATTGCCCGGCTGCGGGAAGGGACCGACGTAGCCATCGCCGCTTCTGGCATCCTTCTGGGAGAAGCCCTCAAAGCCGCGCAAATGCTGGAAGCTCAGGGTATCAGCGCCGCTGTCCTCAATCCCTTCTGCTGGAAACCCCTGGACAGCGATACCTTAGCAGAATATGCCGCGAAGTGCGGCTGCGTGGTCACTGCGGAAAACCACAATATCATCGGCGGCCTAGGTTCAGCAGTGGCCGCCAGTCTGTCTCGCACCTGCCCGGTTCCGGTAGAAATGGTGGGCGTGGAGGATCAATTCGGCGAAGTGGGCGCCGAGGACTATTTGCGCCAGCGATTTGATCTGACCGCCGATCACATTCTCCGCGCCGCAAAAGCAGCCATCGCCAGAAAGTGAGATAACAATTCTATGGATATCAAAGAAAAAGCGCTGCTTGCCCACCAACAGTGGCGGGGCAAGCTGGACATTCAGACCAAATGCCCTATTACCAATGCGGAAGAGCTCTCTATCGCTTATACTCCCGGGGTAGCTGAGCCTTGTCTGAAGATTCGGGACAACGTGGACTTGAGCTATACCTATACCGGCCGGGGCAACTTGGTAGCGGTAGTCACCGACGGTACCGCCGTTCTTGGCCTGGGGGACATTGGGCCGGAGGCGGGCATGCCGGTCATGGAAGGGAAATGCGCCTTGTTTAAGGCCTTTGGCGGAGTGGACGCCATTCCCTTATGTATTCGCAGCAAAGATGTGGATGAAATTGTAAATACGGTCGCTCTGCTGGCCGGTTCTTTTGGCGGCGTCAATCTGGAGGACATCTCAGCGCCCCGATGCTTTGAAATCGAGCGCAAACTTAAACAGCGGTGCGATATTCCCATTTTTCATGACGACCAACATGGCACCGCCGTCATCACCTTGGCTGGAATGATGAACGCGCTCAAAGTGGCAGGGAAAAATTTGGAGGATATCCGGGTGGTGACCTCTGGGGCGGGAGCGGCTGGCACTGCTGTCATCCGTCTGTTAATCGCCATGGGTCTGAAGCAGGTAATCATGACCGACCGGCAGGGGGCCATCTATGAGGGCCGTCCCAATCTTTCTGGCGAAAAAGCCGATATCGCTGGGCTAACCAACCGAGAAAAGCGATCCGGTAGCTTGGCAGACGTTATTCGAGGCGCCGACGTGTTCATTGGCGTATCGGCTCCCGGCACTTTGACGGGGGAAATGGTTTCCACCATGGCCAAGGACCCCATTATCTTCGCTTGCGCCAATCCCACCCCAGAGATTTTCCCCGATGAGGCCAAAGCGGGCGGCGCAAAAGTGGTAGCCACCGGCCGGTCGGATTTCCCCAACCAGGTGAACAATGTGCTTGCTTTCCCCGGCATCTTCCGGGGAGCGCTGGACGCCCGAGCCTCAGATATCAACGACCAGATGAAAATTGCCGCGGCTTATGCCTTAGCAGAGTTGGTCTCTCCAGAAGAGCTTTGTCCCGATTATGTGTTGCCTGCCGCCTTTGACCCCCGAGTGGGTCCCGCTGTGGCAAAAGCGGTAGCAAAAGCCGCCCGTGACAGTGGCGTAGCGCGGATTTAATGGATATTTACTTCTTTTTTTGGATAGGCAGCGGCCCATTTTTCCAATAAAACAAATTTTGTACCGCTTGTCTGGCAGGCTTTGCAGAGCGGCACGCATTTTCCATCGTCCTGACAAGCTCTCAGCCGGCCAGCGCCTTCCATTTGTTGTGTCTTTTCCCTGATCGAACTGGCTTAACAGGCTTTAAACTAGCACCTGCGGCAAACTCTCGATAGACATGAAACACCATTTCAAGCGGCGGTTGAGTAAGAAATTTTTCCGATTCAACCGCCGCTTGCTGTAAAATGAGTAGACTTTCTTTTATCTTAAAACGCATAGGAACAGGGCGTCAAACCCATATCCGCAGAAAGGAGCTAGTTATGTTTCAAATGAAAACTGTAGGAAAAACCATCGCCAATTTGCGCAAAGCCCATAATATGACGCAAATGGAGCTGGCCGACCAGCTGAATATCAGCTTTCAGGCGGTATCCAACTGGGAGCGGGGAAACTCCATGCCCGATATCGCCAAGCTGCCTGAGTTGGCTCAATTTTTCGGAGTAACCATTGATGAAATTTTAGGCGAATCCTCCCCCATTGTTAATCATGCCGCTCAAGGAGATCTAAAGCTGTATCTGACAGAAAATCCCCCGCAGCCCGCCCAGCTGGCCCAAGCAGCTCCACTGCTCAAACCCCAGCAGATGGAGGAAGCAGTTTCAGAAATGACCAGTCAAAAAGATCTGCCCGATTTAGAAGCGCTGGAAGATTTACTTCCCTATCTTCCAGAGGAGATTTTAGTCCGATTAGCCAAACGGGAATGTGCCGAAAACGAATTGGAAAACCTGGAACAGCTGGCGCCTTTTCTTCCAGAAGGAGCGCTAGACCCGCTGGTTCGGGAAAATCTGAGGGACACATCCCCAGAAGATCTAACAGCATTTTTCCCCTTTCTCTCCCAAGAAACCCTGGACCAGATCGCGCGGCAGGCAGCGGTCTCCTGTGATCCAGACGAGTTGGAAAGCCTGCTCCCCTTTCTTTCCCAGCAAGCGTTAGCGGATGCCGCAAAGGCGGCGTTCTCTCACTGTGACTTAGAAGACCTGGAAAGCTTCTTCCCTTTCCTATCCCAGCCGGCCTTGGACGATTTGGCAAAACAAGCAGCGGCTCACAGCGCCCCAGAGGGACTGGAAAGCCTGCTCCCCTTTCTTTCCCAGCAAGCGTTAGCGGATGCCGCAAAGGCGGCGCTCTCTCACTGTGACTTAGAAGACTTGGAAAGCTTCTTCCCTTTT
>CATJIY010000111.1 GCA_949740695.1 uncultured Eubacteriales bacterium | reverse complement strand
TACCTCCAAACAAATTGTCTGAATGGGCAGATCCAGTCCCCGGCAGGCCTCCAACACCGCCTGACTGGCACAATCTTCCAAAGCTGCTCCGGCACAAACTGGCTGAAGCCCCAGATCATACGCCAGCGCTTCCCATTCTTCTGGAAGGATTACCTGAAGAATTCCCTGTTCTTTCAGCCGGCGCAGCCCAGCGGCCACTCGCTTTTTTTTCAATCTTTCCCGCCATCCTGGAGATAGGGTCACCTCCATCACGGTAAACATGGCCATACGAAAAAGGGTCTTTTCCCAATGCAACCCCTTAGCAGACCGCATCCGCAGCCCAGCCCGCTTTTTTAGAGAAGACTGTTCCGGCGAAAGGATGGTCAGAATTCCAAACATAAAACGGTCACCGCCATTTCTGAAAGGTTACGCCAATTCCCCCGAAAGAGAAAGAATCCGACGTTTCCCTATCAGTTTATGGCAGTGACTGGCATTTTATTCAACAGGCGCCGTTTCTCCGCCTCCATCCACTACCGGTTCCATCTGGAGCTGCGCGGCAATCAATCCGGCAGTGGTCTGAATCGCCGCCTGCAATTGCTGATCATCGGCATCTTCCAGCTTTCCGCTAGCCAAATTCCGTAAATCCTCATAGGACATCTCTACCAGTTGATCCGGGGTAACGCCGGTCTCCGCTAAGCTGTTCCCCTTAGGCGTATAATACCGAGTGGTGGAAATGTGTACGCTGGAGCCGTCATTCAACTGGAAGGTTTGCTGGGAATATCCCTTGCCAGAGGTTTTGCTTCCGACCACAGTGGCAACGCCGTATTCCTGCAAAGCGGCGGCAAAAAACTCAGCGGCCGAGATTGAATATTCATTAGTAAGCACCGTCATGGGCATTTCTATCCAAGCGGCGTCCGAGGTATAGGGTTCTTCCCTCCCCTGTTTATCCACCGTAGTGATGACAATACCTTCTGGCAACAACCGGTCCAACATTGCCCGCATAACGCTGAGATACCCGCCTGGATTGTTCCGTACATCAAAAATAAAACCCTTTGCTCCCTGTTCTATCAGGCTGTCCAAATGCTGGTCAAACTCCTCGTCTACATGCTGGTCAAAATCTTGAATCGCAATATATCCGATCTGTCCTTCCAGCATCCGGGACGCCACGCTATAAGTGCGAATAGTGCCCCGAGTAACTGCAAAGGTCAGGTTCTCCCCAGTCCGAAATATGGTAATATTAACAACAGTTCCAGCTTCGCCTCGCACCATCTGAGATAGCTGATCGGCACTTTCCAGCTCTTCTACCGAAACGCCTTCCACTTCCAGCAGGCGGTCGCCAGGCAGAATCCCGGCCTGATCGGCGGGCCCCCCAGGAGTAACCCCGGTAATCTCATATTTGGTGGCTTCCTCAGTGCTGTAAGTGACGCCGATTCCACTGTAAGTATTGGATTCATCTTCCGCGATACGGGCGGTCTGCTCAGCAGTATAATAGGCTGACCAGCGATCCCCCAAACCATCCACATATCCGGCCAGCGCGCCTTCGATAGCCTCTTGTTCCGTGTAATCCCCCACAAAATACTTGTCCACAATATCCGCCACACTTTTCAGTTTGCTGTAGCGGCTTTCTACCGCTTCCAGGTCGTCCAACCGGCTATTATAATATTCAGTGGCGGTAAAATAGGTGATGTTAAAGGTACAAACCACTGCCAAAAGCACCAACATAAAAGCAGTGGAAAGATTGATCTTCCGATTTTTCATAGCGTCTCCTTACTTATAAATCACCTTGAAGCCTGAAAAGTGCTTCTTTACGGCGTCATAGGTTTTTCCATCCTTGGACATCTCAAAATGTAGATGGGGCGCGGTAGAATACCCGGTGTTGCCCGACAGTCCGATGACAGCCCCCTGCTTAACGGTATCTCCCTTGGACACCGAACGGCGGCTCAGATGGGCATACAGACTGGTATAACCGCCGCCATGGTTGATGATGATATAGTTGCCCCAGGCCGAACTATAACCTGAAGTAGTCACGGTTCCGCCATTGGTGGCGTAAACCTTGGTGCCGGTAGAAGCCCGCAAGTCATTGCCAGTGTGCAGTTTATATTTCCCGGTGATCGGATGGGTCCGCATCCCATAAGGACAAGTAACCACATTGTTCGCTGCCGGCAGCGGCCACATAAACTCCCCACCTACATAAGTGCTCTGAGCCGCCAGCTCGGCCGCCGCTTTTTTATATTGATCCATCAGGTCGTCTTCTTTTTCAATCATTTCTGCATAGGCCTTTTGCACATCATCCTTATAGGATTTTAGATTGGACTGCTGCTGTATCTTAGCTTCCCGCTGAGTCTCTAGTTCTGCTTGGTTGGCCTCCATCTGGACCTTCGTATCCAGCGCTTCCTGCTGGGTCTGTTCCAATTCAGCCTTTTCCACAGCAACCCGGTCCCGGATGGCTTTCAAATCCTCAAAAATCCTCTCGCTGCGAAGAGAAATCTGCTTGATAATTTCATACCGGTTGAGGAAATCGGAAAATCCCTGGGAAGATAACAAAATAGAAAGATAACTGGTGTTTCCGTTCTCCACCATATAACGCAGCTGATCCTTCATCAAAGCATATTGGGCGGCTTCCTCCTCTTGGCTTTTCTCCAACTCCAAGGTTTTATCGGCCACCAGCTGCTCCAGTTGAACCAACAGCTCCTCCTGCGCAGCGATCTCATCCTCCTGCGCTTCAATCTGACTATCCAGCAAGGCAATCTGTTTTTCAATGGCGGTGATATCATTGGCTAAACCCGAAAGCTGTCCTTTCAGTTCCTTTTTCTTGGCTGCGGCTTCATTCACCTTATTTTTCAGCGCGTCAACCTCCCCCTTGGTAATGGCAAAAGCCGGAAGCGCGGAAATCAGCAGCCCTCCGATCATTACCAGCGCCAGCACAATGGCCACAATGCCAGCCACCATGCGTTGGCGGGAATTCTTTTTTTCATAGGATGTTCTCTTCATCTCTGCACCTCATACCTTCAGGAATCTGCGAATCGTAACCACGCTGCCGCCTACCCCCAGCAGCAAACCCGCTCCCAACATTAAAATCAAAATGGGCTGCCAGACCTGGGTAAAAGAAATCATCTCCACAACACTGGTTCCCTGAGCCAACTGATTGGTAGTATAAGCGTAAACCCCCCATTGAAAGAAAAAAGCCAATAGGGCGGCGCAGGTTCCCAAAAATAATCCCTCTACCACAAAAGGCGCCCGAATAAAATGGTTGGTTGCGCCCACCATCTTCATCACCGCGATTTCTTCCTTACGGGAAAACATCGCCAGCTTGATGGTATTTGCAATAATAAACACGCTTACCGCCCCCAACATAGCTACCAATGCCAAAGACACCAACCGCACTACATGCCGCAGCCGAATCAACCGCTGAGACACATCTTGCATAGAACTGCTGGAAGCGATACCAGGCATCTGTTCCAGAGCGTCCACCGTCTCAGCGTGGAGGCTCACATCTACCATGGTAATCTGATAACTGTCCCGCAAAGGGTTGTCCTCTCGCAGACCCTCCATCACATAAGCTTCTTCTCCCAAAGAGTCCAGATAATTTTCAAACAGCTGCTCTTTGGTGACGAATTCCGCTTCTTTAATGTTGCTCAACTGGCGGATACGCTGGCCCATCGCCTGCGCGTCTTCCCGGCTGACCGTTTCATCAATATATACGATAATTTCGCTTTGACCTTCCAGCTTTTTGATCTCCAGATCAATATTATACGCCACCAGGGCAAAGGTTCCGGTAATCATCAAGCAGGCTGCGATAACCGAGACCGCCGCCAAACTGGTAAATCCATGTACAAAGGCGCTGGAAATGCCCTCCCGAATAAAATATCCAAAACCAGATTTGTGATCGCTGTAATTTCTGCTTTTTTTGCTCATTGGGATACCTCCTTACCGCCGGAAGGGTCAAACCGCAACAAATCATCCACCGAAAAAGACGGTTCAGCTTCCAATTTCTCTTCAAGTGGCTCCTCCGGCGGCCGCTGGCCAGTCTCTTCCCCTTGCCCATTGTCCGCTCGCTCATCCACCGGAACACCCAGCTGTTGCGCCAGCACCTTTCTCCTTCTGGCGGAGGAGGCCGCCCGCTGCGCCGCCTCTTCGGTAAGACGGCTCACATCCGGACGCTGATAATAACCGCCGGTACGGTCGCTAATAATCATACCGCCGTCAATGGCAACCACCCGCTTGGCAAACTGGTCCACAATTTCCCGAGCGTGCGTTACCACCACCACTGTGGTGCCCATTCCATTGATTTTTTCCAGCAGCAGCATCAACTCCAAACTACGAGCGGGGTCCAGGTTGCCGGTAGGTTCATCCGCAATAATGGCGTCTGGATTATTCACCAGCGCCCGGGCGATAGCCACCCGCTGCTGCTCTCCGCCGGAAAGCTCGCAGGGTTTCCTCCTGGCTTTATGCAACACGCCCACCAGATCCAACACATAGGTGACTCTCTTTTTAATCTGGCGCTGGGAAGTCCCCACCGCCCGCATCACAAAAGCTACATTTTCATAAACGGATTTGTTCTCAATCAGACGAAAGTCCTGAAAAACCACCCCTACGGTCCGGCGGAGGAAGGGGATCTCCCGCTGTTTGATTGCGCCAATATCATAGCCGTTTACCGTCACAAGCCCGGAGGTAGGACGCACCTCGGCGGTAAGCATTTTGATGATAGTGGACTTCCCGCTGCCGGAAGGCCCTACGATAAAGACAAACTCCCCATCCTGGATAGCGAGATTGATTCCTTTCAGCGCTTTGGTGCCGTTTTCATAAGTTTTAAACACATCCTCAAGCTTCAGCATAGTTTCTCCTTTTTCATCCGAACAAAAAGTTTACAAAACGGTAACAATACGCAAGGCCGCGTATAATACAGCTTTTGGGCACAGGATCGCCTGTGCCCAAAACGAGTAAACTTCCAACCATAAAATGGTTAATTAAGATTCTCACGGGACCGCAAATACTGCTTGACCATCAGGGCGACTTTCAAAACAATAGCGTTGTCAAATTCCCGCAGGTCCAGCCCGGTGAGCTTTTTGATTTTTTCCAAACGATAGACCAGAGTATTCCGGTGGACAAAGAGTTTTCTAGAGGTTTCCGACACATTCAAATTATTTTCAAAAAACTTCTGAATGATAAACAGCGTTTCCTCATCCAGCGATTCCACCGAACCTTTTTTAAATACCTCAGACAAAAACATCTCGCACAAAGTGGTAGGCAGCTGATAAATCAGCCGGCCAATGCCCAGGTTTTCATAGCTCATAACGGTGATTTCCTCGTCAAAGACCCGGCCAATCTCCACCGTCACCTGCGCTTCTTTAAAAGAACGGGCAATATCTTTCAACTGGCCCGCTACCGACCCAATACCTACTACATGCTCCATGTTCGCTTCTGTCAGCGCGGCGTCAATCTGCTTTCCATGCTTGGCGATTTCTTTGGAATCGCTGGAGCGCAGCTCCTTTACCAGCACCACATCGGTTTCATTGATGGTAACCGCAAAATCCCGCTGCCGGTCAGGAAAGAGCTTTTGCAGCATTTCCACAACCGCCACGTCCTGCTTCTGATTCATGTGAATCAGATAGACTACCCGTTTGGCGTCGTTTTGAAACTGCATCTCCCGAGACTTGATGTAAATATCCCCAGGAAGAATGTTGTCCAAAATAATCTTTTTTACAAAAGTCGCCTTATCGTGCTTTTCGTCATAAAGCGACTTGCTGTTGCCAATGGCAACAGCGGTAATGTTGCAAGCGATAGCGGCGTTTTCCCCGCTCTGTCCGGCAAAAACTGCGTATTCCGCGCCGTTTTCATAGCCGTCCAATTTGCGAAAGGTATACCCGCCGTATTCGCCTTCGTCCACGCCAGCGGAAAAGAATTCTTCCGCCGCCTCCACATTTTCTCCAATGAACCGCAGCTCGGTACAAGAAATAATATTCCCCGCGCCGTCAACAATTCCCAGAATAAACGGGATTTTATTTTTGATCTCCAAAAGGATGCTCTGAAAGAGTCTGGCCGCCATATTACCACCCTTTGTCCAAATTTCGGGGGAAAGCTCCGCTCCAGTCCACCCACAAAAAATATGCCGGACACTTTCCGGCGGGCGAAAACCCAGTACGCGAGCCTTGCCGTCCAGGATTTTCCCGCAGGCCGGGAAACCGCTTTCCCAAAAGGCCCGCAAGGTGATGGATCTGCGCTTTCAAAAAGCAAAGCCGGAAACCGCTTTCATCCGTTGGATTTCAGAAACCTATTTTATCCTCTAGGCGCTGTCCACTTCTAGCGTTCTATTCACCGGCACTGCTTTCTTCACCGTCTTACAATTTTATTTTACCGCAAATCCTTGTATTTTTCAACAAGAAATTGCGTATTTTTTTGGATATTTTCTCTAAGAAAGATTCACTGTTTGTAAAATTCTCTGAATCTCATCCGCAGTCAAAGGCCGCCACTCCCCCGGACAAAGCTTCCGGTCCAGCTCCAACGGCCCGATGGACAGTCGTAACAGCCGCTCCACCTGCTTGCCCTGATGGGCAAACATCCGTTTAATCTGATGAAATTTTCCCTCCGCCAAGGTTACGATACAAACCCGCCGGTCCTCCAAAAACTCCAATCCGGCAGGCTGAGTCAAAAAATCCCCCAGATCCATAGGCTGGGCAAAGGCCCGCTGGTCATCCTGATCTGCCGGCTGATCTAGCGTCACTTGATAGCGCTTAAGCGCATGATATCGGGGAGCGGTCAATCGATGATTCAATTCCCCATTATTAGTCAACAGTAACAGTCCCTCGGCATCTTTATCCAACCGTCCCACTACGCCGGGTCCGCTTTTCTGATACTCCTCGGGCAGAAAATCCATACCCGGGGCCGCCCCCCGCCGGTCCTCGGTGGCGGAAAGCACCCCAACTGGCTTATAGGCCATTAAATAAATAAACCCGTCTCCTTCTATCCGCCGGCCCTCCAGCCGGATCTCCTGTCCGTCGCTGTCCACTTTTCTGGCTCCATCCCGGCAAACAGCGCCGTCTAAGGTTACCCGGCCGCTTTTTAGCGCAGCCTGCGCCTCTTTGCGAGAAATCAACCCACAGGCTGCAATTA
>CATJIY010000110.1 GCA_949740695.1 uncultured Eubacteriales bacterium | reverse complement strand
GATATGCCGGGCCAGCTCCCCCACTGCCACCAGGCAGTCGATCTTAGACTTGCCCAAACACTCCCCCACCCCATTGTGGAGGGCGGGAGCAAAGGGCCCCAGCTCCAGCATATCCCCCAAAATGGCTACCTTCCGTCCGGTCTGGCTGTCCGCCAGCACACTGATGGCCGCCCGCATAGACTGGGGATTGGCGTTATAGGTGTCGTCCAGGATCGTGATTCCCTCCCCCCGACGCAGGACGTTCATCCGCATCCGAGTGGGGACGAAGTGGAGCAGCCCCTCCTCGATCTGATCGGGGGAAAGTCCGCACCGCTCCCCTACCGCCGCCGCGATGAGGGCAGGGTAGATCATGTGCTCTCCCAGAGCGGGGACCTTCACCTCCCGATCCATCCTCGGAGTGGTGAGGCGGCAGTGGATGTGGCTCACGCCGTCTCCCCCGGTGACCTGGGCCCGGTAGTCGCAGCCCTCCCCTTGGCCGCAGAAGACGGTGTGGACAGGGGCGTGGTCCTTCAGAGAGACCAGAAGGGGATCGTCCCCGTTGAGGATCAGCAGTCCATCCGGTCTGATGTGGGGTAGGAGCTCACATTTGGCCTTGAAGATGTTCTCACGGCTGCCCAGCCGCTCGATATGGGCGTCTCCGATATTGGTGATGACCCCCAGGTCGGGCCGGACGATCTTGGACAGATAGTCGATCTCCCCGAATCTGTCCATCCCCATCTCCAGCACAGCGATCTGGTGGCTGGAGCTCAGGCCCAGCAGGGTCAAGGGGAGCCCGATGTTGTTGTTATGGTTCCCCTCGGTCTTGAGCACCTTATATTTGGTGCCCAGGACAGCGGCCAGCATATCTTTGGCGGTGGTCTTGCCCACGCTCCCAGTCACCCCGATGAACGGGATCGGGAATCGGTCCTTATACCAGGAGGCCAGACGGCCCAGGGCCTTCTCGGTGTCGTCCACCTTGACATAGAATCGGTCGGCCCGGTAACGCTCCAGCTCTCGGGCGGTGAGACAGCCCACCGCCCCCCCCTCCAGGGCAGAGGCGATATAGCTGTGACCATCGAACCGGTCTCCCACCAGGGGAAGGAACAGGGCGCCGGCGTGGATGGAGCGGCTGTCCGTCTCCACCTGGAG
>CATJIY010000109.1 GCA_949740695.1 uncultured Eubacteriales bacterium | reverse complement strand
ATTCTCTCTCAACGCAAAACTGTTGATGATACAGCTCAGCTCCCTGTGTTTGGCTCTGGCAATTTTTTTGATGGGGATGATGGCTGGCCGTTGGTGGCTGAACAACCGGTATCTTAGGCCGGATGCTTGTTATCAGCGAGAGCTGGACTATGTGCGGGTGCTGAACAGCTATGTTCAGGAAAATCAATTGTCCTCTACCAGTGCGCAAGAGCTGGAGGCTTGGACCAGGCAACAGAAATATGTTTATTTGGTTCTTTATCAAGGGGAGACGGCCATTTTGGAAACCGACGGTTATGAGACCGATCAGGCCCAGGAGATTCCAGCTTATAACTATAACAATCTTTTGCCGGCACAAAATCATCAGGAGATCACCGATTTGGAGCCTGACCAAGAGGGGCGCTACCGGTTACAATTTCGGGACGGCGTCTTTCAGGTCAGCCTGGTGGAATTTTCCGAAACGCCCTATTATGATTTGGTGGTGATCGTATCTTTGGCGGCGGCGTGCGCCGCGCTGCTGGCAGTTAATCTGTTGTATCATAGAAAAGTCACTCGAGCCATCATCCGGTTGTCTCGAGAAGTGCAGAGGGTGGAACGAGGAATTCAGGCAGGAGAGATTCACAGCGGCCGCAGCGACGAAATTGGCCAGCTGGCCAAAGCGGTGGAGCAGATGCGGCAGTCTATTATGCAGCGGATGCAGAGCGAGCGAGAAGCCTGGACCGCCAACAGTGAATTGATCACTGCGATTTCTCATGATATTCGGACCCCTCTTACCGCGTTGATTGGTTATCTGGATTTGATGACAGGCAGGCAATATAAAGATGAAGCCCAGATGGAACGTTATCTTCGCTCCAGTCGGGAAAAGGCTGGCCGGTTGAAGGAGTTGACGGATGAGTTGTTTCAATATTTTCTGGTGTTTGCTACACCGGAGATGCGGATGGATCTGAAAGATTATGATGGGGTGATTCTGATGGAACAATTGTTGGGAGAGCAAGTGATCCGTTTACAGGAAAGCGGCTTTTTGGTGCAGTCGGTGAGTCAGGAAGAGCCATGTTGGGTAAGGATTGACGTGCAATACCTTCAACGGGCGCTGGATAATGTGTTTTCCAACGTACAAAAGCATGCCGATCAACAAGAAAAGGTAGCGGTAGTGACCCGGCTTAATGAAGGGATGTTGAAAATTTATGTAGCAAACGGTGTTCCGGACCGGCCCAATCAGGCGGAAAGCACCAAGATTGGGTTACAGACTTGCCGGAAGATTATGCGGGAAATGGGCGGTGGGTTTGAAACTCGCAAGGCGGCGGGCAAATTTCTTACCGAGCTTTCACTTCCTATGGTTCAGCAATTTCAAGATGCGGAGGGAGAAGAAACCGATGAATCCTGATCGAACATACGCCGCAAAAGAGGCGGCAAAAAAAGGAATAACCTTTGGCAGCGCTCTGGCGATGGTCATCAGCTATGTTAACTGGCATTCTGTTGGCTGGGCCATTGTGCATGGGCTTATGAGCTGGGTTTATGTTATCTATTATC
This sequence comes from uncultured Eubacteriales bacterium, assembly GCA_949740695.1. Classification (GTDB taxonomy): domain Bacteria; phylum Bacillota; class Clostridia; order Oscillospirales; family Butyricicoccaceae; genus UBA4644. Next base: position 2,426 of record CATJIY010000109.1, on the reverse strand, counting down.
TTTTGTGTTACTAAAGGGCTGGTCATGAGCTTTGGAGACAAGGCAGATTCCAGCTTGAAACAGGGAAAAGCTCTCTTTCATATGTAGCGTTTTTCTTAAAAAGGGGTAGAAAAAACCGCTTCTTGACGGGAAGCGGCTTTTTTGTTATAGTAAAAAGAAAAGATGACTGGCTTGCTTGGGGTGTGAAAAGGAGGAGGAGAAGAATGCAAATGCTGAAACAGCTTCGTAGGGTGAGCCTGCGAAAAGTGTTGGCGGTGACTGTGATTTTGATAGCAGCGTCGGTAGCGGTGTTTTTCATTTTCAGTGGACCGTCGGTGTTCAAAAGCCTGTTTCCAAAGACTTTGGCGGAATTGGATCCTGAAGATTTAGAAGGTACTTATGTAAAGGATGAGATATACTTTCTCTATGGGCAATATGCAGAGGAAGAGGAATACCGGGACAACCGGCGCACCGGAAAAATTACTGGCGCACAGTATTTGACGGATCTGGACGACGTATATTATATTGGTTTATTTGGACATGAAAAGGATCTGGATGCATTGGAAGATATGATGGATGCCTGCCGCCAATATGTTAACGGGGAAATTTCTGGGGAGCAGGTGCCAGTGCTGCCAGTAAAGGGCACTTTGCGGGCTATGGACAGTCAACTCAGCCGCTATTACTGGGATATGGCCGAGGGCGACCAACAGCTGAAAACGGTGATGCTGCCATACTATTTAGATATGGGGCAAATCGGGAATCAACGAGCTTGGCTGGCTTGGGTAATGCTGGCCGTAGCGACGGCTTTGCTGGTGACAGGTCTGATTCCGTTTATAAAAGCGCTGAAAGGCGGTTATCAGAAAAAGCTGCTAAAAACTCTGGATGCCATGGGCGACCGGGAAACCGGGTTGGAACGGTTGGAGCAGTTTTATGAAAGCAATGATCCGGTGTGCGGCGTACGGATGAATCAGGACTTTATCTTTTTCCAAAACGGAGCGGCCAGCGTGTTGCTGCGGCCTTGGGATTTGGTTTGGGCCTATCAAAGTACAACCCAACACCGCACCAATGGTATTCCCACTGGAAAGACCTATGCCGCCATTTTGCGTACAATGGACGGAAGTCAATATACCCTAGGAATGAAGGAAACGGAAGTTCAGCAATTGCTGGCAGCCTTTCAGGAAGCGTTACCTGGAGTAGTTCTGGGGTATTCCAAAGAGCTGGAAGTGCGCTATCAGCGGGACCGGGGCGCTTTTGCTGCTCATTGGGAAGAAATCTGGCCAGGTTGCACTGGAAGATCTGAAACCGGCGCTGAAGAACCGGTGTAAAGCGAGATGACTTTTCAGAAAAGCGCCGCGCTCAGGCTATAATGGGAAGCTTGAGTGCGGCGTTTTTTCGATAAAACACCAGAAAATATAACATAAATTGTTATTTTATTAAGAAATATAACAAAAAGTTGTTTTTCAAATAGATTGTTACAGATGGTTTACCACCAGTTTGATTTTTTTATGGATTTGTTTGGTATTCTGAAAAACACATTGGTTTGGGCAGCGGCCGTAAAAGCGCTGGTAAGCCGAAACGAAGAAAGGAGGTCTTTTCATGAGACAAAGCATCCCTAATAAAAAAGAAATTCCAACCTATCATGGAACGTTGCGTAGCCACACCCTCAGCGTTCCCCAGTCTATCTACGGGTGCAGCGGCATTTTAATTTTTGGCCGGCGGATTAAATCTCTGGTTTTTTCTACGGATGTGGCGACTATCGCTAATATTAACACCGACGGGGTCATTGCGGTTTATCCTTTTACCCCTCAGCCAAAGATCTCTCAGGCGATTATCAGTGTTTCGGATGTTCCAGTCTTTGTAGGCGTGGGCGGCGGACTGACCTCGGGAGACCGGTCAGTGCGGATGGCGGTGGAGGCTGAGCACCAAGGGGCCTATGGCGTAGTAGTAAACGCGCCTATGCCGCCGGCTGTGATTTCTGAAATTAAGCGGCAGGTGGAGCTGCCAGTGATAGCAACGGTGGTTTCTTTGTCACAGGATGTGGAGCAACGTCTGGAGGCCGGGGCGGATATTTTGAATGTTTCGGCAGCAGGAGGAACGGCTCAGGTGGTGGCCGTCTTGCGCGCCCGTTATCCGGAGGTGCCCATCATTGCCACTGGAGGGCCAAATGACCAGACCATTCGAGAGACGATTCAAGCAGGAGCCAACGCGTTGACTTATACGCCGCCTACCTGTGGAGAGCTGCTTTCAGTCACGATGGAAGGTTACCGGTCGGGTTATGAAAATTGAAAACCGCTTTTTTGAAAATAGAGAGCTTTTTATAGAATTGGCTTTTCCTTAAGAAATGTAATGAGAATAAACGCTGCAAAGAAATTGAAATTTTTGCGGCGAGTGCACAGGGAAAAGCGCGAGGAGCTACAGGTCGGTATATTAGAAAAGCCATATCAGTT
>CATJIY010000108.1 GCA_949740695.1 uncultured Eubacteriales bacterium | reverse complement strand
GCCCATACTACCGGGGGGGCTGCAATTCTCCGGTTGGAGGACACCGATAAAAAGCGGGAGGTAGAAGGCGGCGCGGCTTTGATTGTTCAGGGTTTGGCTGAATTCGGTATCCGATTTGACGAGGGGGTCACCGGCACTGGAGAGACGGGGAATTATGGACCCTATACCCAAAGCTTGCGGCGGGAGTTGTATCATGTTTTCTGCAAGGATTTGGTGCAAAAAGGGCTGGCCTATCCTTGCTTCTGCACGGGAGAGGCGTTGGAAGATCTTCGCGCCCGGCAGGAAGCGCAAGGGCTTACGCCGGGATACTGGGGTGAGGCGGCGGTTTGCCGGGGACTGACTTTAGACCAAATTGAGGAAAAGCTTCAAATGGGTTTGCCTTATGTGATTCGCTTGCGTTCTCCCGGAAAGCCAGGAGGCCGGGTGAAGTTTCAGGACAGCATCCGGGGCAAAATTGAAATGGAAGAAAATTTTGTGGACGTGGTGCTTTTGAAAGCCGACGGCATCCCTACCTATCATTTCGCCCATGTGGTGGACGACACTTTGATGCGGGTAACCCAGGTGGTGCGGGGAGACGAATGGATTGCTTCAGCGCCGATACATTTGCAGCTTTTTTGGCTATGCGGCCAGAAAGCCCCCAAATACGCCCACATTGCCCCCATTATGAAGGAGGAAAACGGTTCCCGCCGCAAACTCAGCAAGCGCAAGGACCCGGAGGCGGCGGTGAGCTACTTCACTCAGGAGGGTTATCCTGCCGACGGCGTGGTGGAATATTTACTGACTATCGCTAATTCCAACTTTGAAGATTGGCGGAGACAGAACCGAGAGGCCCACTGGAGCGCTTTTCCCTTCCAACTGAACAAGATGAGCGCTTCGGGCGCTTTGTTTGATCTGGCGAAGCTGCAAAGTGTTTCCGGAGAGGTCATCTCCCGAATGACGGCGGAGGAGATATATACCCAAGCGCTGGCTTGGGCCAGACAATTTCAGCCCCAGCTGGCGGCCGCGTTAGAAGGGAATCCGGACTATGCCAAAGGCATTTTTTCTATTGATCGGGGCGGGAAAAAGCCTCGGAAGGATATTCTCTGCTGGGCGGACGTGCCCGGATATGTATCGTATTTTTACGATCAGACTTTTTCCAAAACTGAGGTATTGGAGCTGGACGGGCAGCTGCAAAAGGAAATCTTGGACGCTTATCTGCCTTTGCTGGACTGTCATGATGGTAAAGACGTCTGGTTCCAAAAGATGAAAGATCTTTGCCCTGCGCTGGGGCTTTCTCCCGATGTGAAAGCTTATAAAGCCGCTCCCGATCAGTTTCGGGGCCATGTGGGCGACGTAAGCGCAGTGGTGCGTATGGCTGTGGCTGGGCGGAAAAACACTCCCGATCTTCACGCCATCATGGCATTACTGGGACAGGACGCTTGCAAAAAACGGCTGGAGGCGTACCGGGCGTCCCTGTAACGAAATATAAAGGAGGCTCTGTTATGAGCGAAGAAGTGAAAACCAGTAATTTTATTGAAGAATATATTGTAGAAGATTTGGCTCCTGGCGCCCGATGCGCTGGAAAGGCCGTACACACCCGATTTCCCCCTGAGCCCAACGGTTATCTGCACATCGGCCACTGCAAAGCTTTGTGTATCAATTTCAGCATCGCAGAAAAATTTGGCGGCAAGTGCAATCTGAGGTTTGACGATACCAACCCCGCCAAGGAGGACGTAGAGTTTGTGGACGCTATCCAGGAGGATATCCATTGGCTGGGGTTTGACTGGGACCAGCTGCTCTATGGTTCGGATTATTTTGAAAAAGACTATGAATATGCAGTGGAGTTGATTCGCAAGGGGTTGGCTTATGTGTGCGAGCTGACTCCTGAGCAGTTCCGAGAGTATCGGGGAGATACCAGCACCCCAGCCCGCTCTCCCTGGAGGGACAGGCCTATCCAGGAATCGCTGGATCTATTTGAACGGATGAAAAACGGGGAATTTCCCGAGGGAAAATACACGCTCCGGGCTAAGATTGACTTGAATTCAGGCAATTTTAATATGCGGGACCCCGTAATTTACCGAATCAAATATGTGGAGCATCACCGGCAGGGAACAAAGTGGTGCATCTTCCCTATGTATGATTTTGCTCACCCCATCCAAGACGCGTTGGAACACATTACCCACTCTCTCTGTTCGCTGGAATATGAGGACCACCGGCCGCTGTATGACTGGGTGGTGGATCACATCTCGGCGCCCTCTAAGCCCCGGCAGATTGAGTTTTCCCGGTTGAACATCGACCATACTGTTATGTCCAAGCGCAAATTGCGCCAGCTGGTGGAGGAGGGCCATGTTTTTGGGTGGGATGATCCTCGGATGCCCACGCTGTGCGGCATGCGCCGCCGAGGCTATACCCCTGCGTCTATTCGTAATTTCTGTGAGCGCATTGGTGTGGCTAAGGTATCCAGCACGGTGGAATATGCCTTTTTGGAATACTGCCTGCGGGAAGACCTGAACGAGCATGCCCAAAGGATGATGGCGGTGCTGCACCCTGTCAAACTCGTAATTACCAACTACCCAGCTGGTCAGAGCGAAATTTTTGAAGTAGAAAATAATCCTCTTCACCCAGAAGAAGGAACCCATTCGGTGACCTTCTCCCGGGAGCTTTATATAGAGTCTGATGATTTTCTGGAAACGCCTGTTCCAAAATATAAGCGGCTTTATCCCGGTGGCCCGGAGTGCCGTTTGAAGGGGGCATATCTCATTCGTTGCACTGGCTGCAAAAAAGATGGAGATGGAAATCTGTTGGAAATCTATGCCGAATATGATCCCGATTCCAAGGGCGGCAACCCGGCCGATGGCCGTAAGATCAAAGGGGCTACGCTCCATTGGGTGGACGCTTCAAATGTCGTAGACGCCGAGGTGCGGATTTATAGTAATCTTTTTACTGAGGAGAACCCGGACGGTCATCCTGAAGGATTTTTGGCTTGCATCAATCCGGATTCTTTGGAGGTGCTCACCGGCTGTAAGCTGGAAAAGGCGCTGGAAAGCGCCCAGGCTCCCGCCGCTTATCAGTTCTTACGGCAGGGGTATTTCGCGGGGGATAGCAAAGATAGCCGTCCTGGTCACTTGGTTTTTAACCGGGCAGTGGAGCTGAAGGGCAGTTATCAACCCAAATGACCGAGTATTATTTGGACAATGCAGCTACCACGGCGGTGTTGCCTCAGGCAAAAGCGGCTGCGCTGGAAGCTATGGAGGGATACGGTAATCCCGGTTCCCTCCATGCCTTAGGGAGGCAGGCGAGAAAGGTTTTGGAGGCCAGCCGCAATCAAGTGGCAAAGTCGCTGGGTTGCGGACCGGGGGAAATTGTCTTTACTTCTGGGGGCAGCGAAAGCATTAATACCGCTCTTTTTGGCGCGGCCCGAAAAAACCGTCATTTGGGGAGGCATATCTTGTCTACCCAGATTGAGCACGATGCCACCCGGAATACCCTCAAAGCGCTGGAGATCCAGGGCTTTTATCCTCAGCTGGTCTCTCCAGAGAAAGATGGTCGGGTAGAGGCCGGGAAGCTGGCCGCCGCTCTGCGGCCGGATACCGTTGTGGTGAGTCTGATGGCGGTATGCAACGAAACCGGGGCGATATTGCCCATTCGGGAGATTCGCCGGGCGATGGAGGAAGTTTGCCCTAAAGCGCTGCTCCATGTAGACGGCGTTCAGGGATTCTGTAAGATCGCCTTGCCGCTGGCTGATATTGATTTGCTCAGTTTGTCTGCGCACAAGATTGGCGGGCTGAAGGGCTGTGGGGCGCTCTATCTTCGGCCGGGCTTGACACTGGCTCCGTTGATTTATGGCGGAGGCCAGGAAAATGGTTTCCGCGCTGGCACAGAGGCTTTGCCTCAGATTGCCGCTTTTGGCGCGGCGGCGGAGGAACGGAGCCGGCGCTTTGCCGCTGGCGCCGCCCATATGGCCGGCTTGCGGGACCGGCTGATTGCCGGGGCAAAGGCCCTAGGTTGGGCGGTGAACACCCCAGAGTGCAGCGCGCCTCATATCGTCAATTTATCCCCCTGCCGGGGGCGGTCAGAGGTTTATATCCGGGCGTTGTCCGATCAAGGCATCTATATTTCTGGGGGTAGCGCATGCTCCCGTGGGAAAAAGTCTCATGTGCTGTCCGCCATGGGTTTGCCAGGGAAAAATATTGACGCCGCTTTGCGAGTGAGCTTTTGCCCGGAAACCCCAGTGGAGGCGGTGGATCGTTTTTTGGAGGCGGCGAAAGCGACTGAACGTCAATTGTTTTGATTTGAGGTTTGAAGCGATGAAGGAAATTTTGCTTTGCAAATGTGGGGAGCTGGTGCTCAAAGGCCTGAACCGTCATAAATTTGAGGAGCGACTGCAAAAAACTCTTTATTGGCGGCTGAAAAAGGTAGGGGAATATCGGGTGCATGGGTGCCAGTCAATTTTTTATGTGGAACCGGAGGGAGACGCTTCGGTGGACGCTGCTTTAGAGGTTTGCCGCAGGGTGTTTGGTTTGGTGGCGGTGTCTCGGGCGGCTGTGTGCGAAAAAGATATCGGAGATATCCGGGAAAAAGCCGGAGCGTATTTAAAAGATCTGTTGACAGGGGTTCGCACCTATAAAGTGGAGACCCGGCGGGCGGACAAACGGTTTTCCCTAACCTCTCCCCAGATCAGCCGGGACGTGGGCGGCTATCTTAGCGATCTTTATCCCCATCTTCAGCCCCAGATGGAACATCCTCAGGTCACCGTACGGGTAGAGGTTCGGGAGGACTATGCTTTTGTCAGCGGCGGGCCGGTTCCTGGGGCGGGGGGATTGCCTACCGGGACATCCGGCAGAGGAATGTTGTTGCTTTCAGGAGGGATCGACTCCCCAGTGGCCGGCTGGATGATGGCCAAGCGGGGCCTGGAGTTGGGCGCGGTGCATTTTTTCAGTTACCCCTATACCTCTCAAGAGGCCAAGCAGAAAGTACTGGATCTGGCGCAGGTGCTTTCCCGTTGGTGCGGCAAATTGACCGTAACGGTGATTCCCTTTACCCATATTCAAACTGAGATTCGAGACAAGTGCAAAGAGGATTATTTCACCTTAGTGATGCGCCGGATGATGATGCGTCTGGCCGAGGAAACCGCAAAGATCCAAAATTGCCAGTGCCTTATTACTGGGGAAAGCCTGGCCCAAGTAGCCAGTCAGACTGTGCAGGCTATTCATACTACCAACAAGGTATGCAGCCTTCCGGTGTTGCGGCCGGTGATCGGCATGGATAAGGAAGAAATCGTCGCCATCGCCCGGCGGGTTGGAACTATGGAAATTTCCACCCTGCCTTATGAGGACTGTTGTACGGTGTTTACGCCAAAGCATCCTCAGACCAAGCCCGCTTTGGAGCGGGTAGAGCAGGAGGAGAGCTTGCTGGATGTGGAGGGGTTGATTGCCGAGGCGCTGGCCGGGGTCGAACGGATTACTGTGGGCTGATTTTTCCTTTGGAGAGAAAGGAAGCGAGGTAAATGAACTGTGAGCTGTTGGCGGTGGGCACCGAGCTGCTGCTGGGAGAAATCGTCAATCTGGACGCTCAGATTCTGGCTCAGGGGTTGAACGAGCTGGGCATTAATGTCTATTGGGAAACCGTTGTGGGGGATAATCCCCAGCGGTTGCGGGAGGCGGTGGAAACCGCCAAGGGCCGGGCTGATCTTTTGATTACCACCGGCGGGCTGGGGCCAACTGCCGATGATCTTACCAAGGAGACGGTGGCGGCGGTTTTTGGCCTGCCATTGGAGATGGATCAGCAGCAGCTGGAAAGGTTGCGCCAGCGAATGGGACCGAAGATGACCCCCAATAACGAAAAGCAGGCCATGCTGCCTCGGGGCTGTACGGTTTTGGTCAACGACTGGGGTACCGCGCCAGGCTGCGCTTTTGCGCAGGACGGCTGCCATGTAATTATGCTGCCCGGCCCGCCTCGAGAGTGCCGGCCCATGTTTCAATATCGGGCGTTGCCCTATTTGCAGGCCTTGGGGGGCGGGGTGATTGGCAGCCGGTATGTAAAAATCTTCGGGATTGGGGAAAGCTCTATGGAGACCCTGGTGAAGCCGCTGATGGATACCTTGCAAGACGTCACCATGGCCCCTTATGCCAAAGAGGGAGAGTGCGAGCTTCGGATCACCGCCCGAGCGGACACAAAGGAGCAGGCGTTGGCCCGGTGCGGCCCGGTGGTGGATCAGGTTCGGGAAATTTTAGGAAGCGCGGTATACGGCGTAGATGTGAATTCTTTGGAGGAAGTGGTAGTTCGGGGTCTTAGCCAGCGAGGCATGACAGTTGCTTGCGCTGAAAGTTGTACCGGAGGATGGATCGCCAAACGGCTTACCGATGTGCCAGGGGCGTCTCAAGTGTTGGGATGCAGTTTTATCACCTACTGTGATGAAGCGAAACAGAAGCTGTTAGGGGTATCTGCTGATACGTTGAAAAAATATACCGCCGTTAGCGCCCAGACGGCGCTGGAAATGGCTCAGGGCGTTAGAAGAATTTCGGGGGCCGACGTGGGAATTTCCACCACCGGTTATGCCGGACCGGATGGCGGTACAGAGGAACATCCGGTTGGGACAGTATTTATCGGCCTAAGCTGGAAGGGTGGTGAAACGGTAATCTGTCCGGACCAACGGTATTTCCGTTCTCGGGAACAGACCCGCCGGGGGGCTTCCAGTCATGCCCTGGATCTGGTTCGCCGGGAAGTGTTGGGGATGTAATGAAGAGGCGATGGCACGGAGGAGAGAAGAAAACGGAGGGGTTATGAGCAAAGTACTGATTATTGAGGATGAACAGACCATTGTGGATCTGATTACTTTTAACCTGAAGCGGGATGGCTTTGAAATCGACGCGGCTTATGATGGCGTTTCTGGGTTGGAAAAAGCCCTTTCCGGTTGGGCGGACCTGATTTTGCTGGATGTGATGCTTCCGGGAATGAATGGCTTTGATTTGCTGAAAAAACTGCGGCAGGAAAGCGACGTTCCGGTGATTATGGTCACAGCAAGGGAGGAGGAACGGGACAAAGTTCTGGGGTTGGAAACGGGAGCGGACGACTATATGACGAAGCCTTTTTCTGTGAAGGAACTTACCGCCCGGATTCGAGCCAATACTAGGCGGAAAAGCGGGGAGATTCGGCCCGGCGGAAGCCGGATGACCTTTGGTCCGTATACGGTGGATACCGGCTTGCAGGAGGTGCGCCGGAACGACGCGCCAGTGGAGCTGACCCAACGGGAATATGATCTGGTGTGCTATTTTCTTACCTCGGCGGGCAGGGTAGTTTCACGGGAAGAATTGATGGAAAAGGTCTGGGGTTATGAATATTATGGCGACCTGCGGGCGGTGGACGTGGCAATGCGTCGCCTGCGGGAAAAGCTGGAAGATGACCCCGCGAATCCTCAGTTTTTCATCACGAAACGGGGCGCAGGGTATTACCTGCAAAAATGAACGATGGAATGGGCGGTTATGACGAGGATGAAACCTTGGATTTTTGCCGTCTGGGCAAAGAACGCCTTAGAAGCGTGAGGAGGGAAAGCCGAATATGTTCCGAAGCCTGCACAGAAAATTGGTGCTGGTACTGGTGTTGCTGATTATTTCGGTTATGGCGGTGGTAGGTACTTTTTTGATAAACTCGGTGACTTCCTATCATATTCGGGATTTTCACAGCCAAATGGCGTCGGTATTTACTTCTGAGTTCATTCTCACATTGGAGCAAAATGCCAGGGAGGGCGGCGATTTGCGGGAAATGATCGGCGCATACGCCGGGCCCTTGGGGATTGACGAGTACCGGTGCTATTATGTGCTGGATGGACGTACGGGCAGCTATCTTTCTGGTTCGGACGACAGCTACGGCGCTTCCCTGGTGCTGACGCCCAATATCCTTTCTGCGATGAACGGAGCGGTGGGGCAGGAGATTGAAAGTCTGGGGGATTATTTTGATGTGGCGCTGCCCATACGAGATCCGGACGGTAATGTGATTTTCGTGGTGGGGGTGCTGGATGATAAGAGCGAATTGCAGGAGCTGAACTGGAACCTGTTTACCATTTTGATTCGGGCAATTTTGTTTGGGTTGGTAGTGGCGATTTTTTTGTCTTTCCTGTTATCTAAAACGATCACCAATCCCGTGGAACGGCTTACCGGGCAGGCGGCGCGGATCGCGGCGGGGGACTTTACCTCTCAGGAGGAGATTCGCTCCAATGACGAAATTGGCGTGCTGGGCAGCACGTTCAATGAGATGAGCGCGCAACTGGAAAATACGCTTCGTCAGGTGGAGGAGGAGCGAAACAAGCTGGGCACGCTTTTCCAGCATATGGCCGACGGTATGGTGGCCTTCGATAGCGAGGGATTTTTATTGCAGTACAATCCAGCCGCCGAGGTGATGCTGGGCCGCAAGCTGGAAGAAAAGATGACTTATTCAGCTCTTTTCCCGCAGGTGCAGGTGCGCCGGGAGGACATGGCCCAAGACGGCCGGTCCATAGAGATTGACTTTGCGGCCGGTCCCCGGTTTTTAAAGATTTATTTTGCGCCCATTGGCTTGGGCGGGGGTAACTGGGGATTGATGGCGGTGCTTCATGATGTGACCGAGCAGCGTAAGCTGGACGATAGCCGTCGGGAGTTTGTAGCCAATGTTTCCCATGAACTGCGCACTCCTTTGACCAATGTGCGCGGCTATGCCGAAACCTTGATGAGCGCTGAAGAGATCGATCGGGAAACCCAACTGCGTTTTTTGGGGGTTATCAGCAGTGAAGCTGACCGGATGACCCGGATTGTGAAAGATCTTTTGACTCTGACTAGGCTGGACTATAACCGGATGGAAATGCATATGCAGCAAATGGATCTGCGGGATTTGGGGCAAAAGGCGGTTCAGGCCATGGAAATGGAAGCAAAAAGCCGCCGGTTGACCCTGGAGTGTCGCCTGCCCGCTCAGATGCCCCGGGTGATGGGGGATCCGGAACGCATCCAGCAGGTGGTAATTAACATCATGACCAACGCCATTAAATACAACAAGCCGGAGGGAAAGGTAACGATCACCGGAGGGGTTCAGGGAAATCAGGTTTTTTTACAGGTGGAAGATACCGGTATTGGCGTTCCCAAAGAAGATCTGCCTCGTTTATTTGAGCGGTTTTACCGGGTGGATAAGGCTCGCAGCAGAGAAAGCGGCGGCACCGGTCTGGGGCTGGCCATTGCTAAGCAGATTGTAGAAAGTCATGGTGGTTCCATTGGGTTTGAAAGCGAATATGGACAGGGCAGTCGGGTTACGCTTTATTTGCCCATGATCAAGGGTGAGGAGCTTCCATGAAAGATTGGCTAAAAAATCTGCTGCTGGCGGGGCTGCTACTGGTAATGCTGTTGTTGTTGGCAGTTACCTTTTTTACCAGTGTTCGGGGCAGCAGCGGCGGACGGCGGTTGTTGCGGTTGGAGGAAGAAGGGGATACGTTTACCTTGCCTGAGGCGTCGACGCCGATTGCATATCCCGAGGTGTTGGTCCTGGTAAGGGAAAATGGGTTGTTCTGCGCGGCAGATAGTCAAAATTATACGCAATTATATCAACAGATAGAACCGGTTTACCAGGAGGCTCTTGGCTCGGCGGGGGCGCCTCAGCCGATGGAGGAATCTGTATATCTAGCATTTTTGACCAATCCAGCTTTAGTGGTGCAATATCATGCGCCGGTGCCGCTGTATTTGCTACAAGCTTGGAGCGGCGGCGAGGTGCTGCGGGATGGACTGGAAGTCAGCGGCGCTGCGCTGGTGCTGCGGGAGGAGAAAGTGATTTTGCTGCTCACCGATGGAACGGGGGGCCGTTGGCAGGCGGCGACGGCTGCTTCGGCGGAAAATCTTATTGCGCTTTGTCAGTGGGAAGGAGAAAGCAACGCAGTTTTTGCCAAAGATTCTGCTCTGCTGCCAGGGGATCAGGTGCTGACCTTGTTTCAGCAACAGCGGACAGTGCTGGCGGTTTCTGCGCCTGAGCTGGCTAGCCGGGGGGAGCTACCTCAAACGGTGCAGGCAATTTTTGATATGAACGCCTATCTGGCCCGGGTGTATCTCAATGCCGATGGCAGCCGGGTTTATGTAGAGGGGCGCGGTACAGTGCGGCTGTCGCCCAATGGCGATTTGATATATTCCAGTACGGATGGTTCCGATTTGAAACTTTCCGCTGTTCAAGGGCCGGAGCGCCGGGCGGAAATCTGTCAAAAAGTCTATGATTTAGTGTGCCAGCTGTGGACAGGTTTGGGAGCTTCTGGCCAGCCCAGCTTGGAGGAGCTGCGATTTGACGGAGAAGCCATGGTATTGCGGTTTGGTTTGTGCGTGGACGGCGTATTTTTGGAAAAAACGGAAGGCGACTGGGCCACCGTTGTGGTAGAAGATGGCGCTATTGTTAGCGCCGCGGCCTCTCTTCGCCAGCTGGAAGATGGAGAAACGGTATCGTTGCTGCCATTAAAGCTGGCCCAGGGCGGGCTGCCGGCCGGCCGGGCAATGCTGCGGATTCGACTGTTAGAAGGGGCGGATGGTTTTCACCCGGCTGTTTGCCGGGTGACGGAGGACTGACCATGGAATGGGAAAAAGTTCGCAAGTGGATGCTGATTCTGTTGCTGGCGGTAGATTTGTTTTTGGCGGGCAATTTGATCCGGCAGGCGATCAACTGGCGTCAAATTCAATACCGCGCAGCGGAAGACGCGGTGGCGGTTTCTCAAAGCAGGGGGATTTCCATTTCGTTGGAGGCGGTTTTGCGCATGCCGGAGATTATGCCGGCTTACCGAGGGCGGCGTAGTCCTCAGTTGGAGGGACGGGCAGCGGCAGGATTGTTAGGAGTAGACACAATGGCTGAGGTACCTGGGGGCGGGGTGTCTATTTATCGAACAACGGCAGGGGAGCTTAGTTTTCGACGTGGAGGCGAGGTGGAGCTTCAAGTAAGCTGGCAACAGAAGCTGGAACCGCAGGGGTGTATTCGGCTTCTGGGGGAGGCTGGCTTTCCCATAGAGGAAGCGCAGGCCGACAGCCAGCAGGGCAGAGTGGAATTGATTCAGAGTAAAGAGGGTTATCCCATTTTTAATAGCCGTTTGGTATGCACCCTGGAAAACGATCAATTACGCGTGCGGGGCCGGTGGTTGTTGCTGGAGGAGCCAGCTGTCAGCGGGCAAAGCATGAGCCGGGCACAGATGGTTCTGGCGGTATGCGCGCTACTGGAAGAACAGGGCGGAACGCCGCTTTATGGACTTCGGGCAGGTTACTGTCTGCAAGGGCAGGACGCTCAAAATCTGATTTTGGAGCCGGTGTGGGAGGCCAGTACGGAAGAGGGGACTTTGCTGATTAGCTGTCTTACGGGAAAACAACTGAATTTTTAAGAAAAAAACTGCCGCTTTGCGTGAAAATCCATAAAATCCGCAAAAATGTTTTTGATGTCTTTATATTTCCGAAAAAGTGTGATACACTAAAGCTTAGGCTTTTGAACGAAATTTCGCGGCGGAAGCCGTAGAACGGAATAGGACAGAAGGGGGAGCCTTCTTTGGATAAATTTGTGATTCGGGGCGGAAAGCCGCTCTTTGGCGAGCTGGAGGTCAGCGGCGCAAAAAACGCTGCGGTAGCCATCATTCCCGCTGCGATTTTGGTAGACGGAGTCTGCCGGATTGAAAATATCCCCATGGTCAGCGACGTAATTATTCAGATGGAAATTTTGCGGGAGCTGGGAGCTGGAGTTCGGGTGCTCAATCCCACAACGATAGAGATTGACAGCCGGGGCCTTCGCAGTTGGACGGCGGTTAGCGACTTGAACCGGAAGATGCGGGCCTCCTATTATTTAATTGGTGCGTTTTTGGGCCGGTTTGGCCAGGCGGAGGTGGCGATGCCCGGTGGATGCAACTTTGGCGGTGTGCGGCCCATTGATCAGCATATGAAGGGTTTTGAAGCTTTGGGCGCGAAAATGGATATCCGTAACGGCATTGTTTACGCTCAGACCCAGGGGGGACTTACCGGGTCCAACGTTTATCTGGATGTAGCCAGCGTTGGCGCCACGATCAACATTATGCTGGCGGCTTGTCTGTCTCAAGGGCAAACAGTGATTGAAAACGCCGCTAAAGAACCGCATATTGTGGATTTGGCAAACTTTTTGAATTCCATGGGTGCGGATATCATGGGCGCGGGCACGGATATGATTAAGATACGGGGCGTATCTACTCTGGCCGGGGGAACGTATTCTATTATTCCTGACCAGATTGAAGCGGGCACTTACCTGGCTGCGGTGGCGGCTACCGGCGGCAGCGTGGTAGTAAAAAATGTGATTCCCAAACATTTGGATTGCATCACCGTCAAGTTAGCGGAACTGGGGGCGGAAATTGAGGAGCAGGGGGATTCCATTCGGATCACCCGTCAAGGCCCGATCCGAAAGATTCAGGTCAAGACTTTGCCATATCCTGGATTTCCTACCGATATGCAGCCCCAGTTGGCCGCCGTTCTCTGTATGGCGGAGGGAACTTCGGTGATTACCGAGGGGGTTTGGGAAAATCGGTTCCGTTATGCCGATGAGCTTCGACGTATGGGCGCCCATATCCAAGTGGATGGCAAGGTCGCTGTGGTAGAAGGGGTCCCTAAGCTCACTGGCGCGCCAGTGCGGGCCAGTGATTTACGGGCAGGCGCCGCTTTGGTAATTGCCGGATTGGCCGCTGAGGGAGTCACCGAGATTGAGGGAATTGGCTATATCCAGCGCGGTTATGAAAATCTTGTGGAGAAGTTGCGGCGTATGGGGGCGGATATTCAGCAAATTACGGAGGAAGAACTGCCGCCCATTGCCAAGGCCAACTGACCGCGCAGGAAATCCAACTCATTATCAGCCCGACCAAAGCCGTCGGGCTTTTTTGCAGGGCGGGCAAGAAGTAAAAAGAATACAAGGAGTATTTATGGAAAAACCTTTTATTGTACCGTTGCCTCGGGAGGCTTGGCAAGGAACCGTATTGCCCATAAGTTATACCACCGGATATCATTATGCGGTTGCGTTCTGCCCAAATGAGAATGGTTTTTCCATTGCGTTAGAGAAAACTCCTTTTCCGCAGCCGGTAACCCATACGCCGGAGGAATATCAGTTTCCGGACAGCTTATATCAAGAGCATTGGGCCGAAGCACAAGCTTGGGGCGTTGCGGAAGGGAAAACTCTGCAGGGGGCTATTGAGACCTGCCCAGAGCGGTGGTCCAGCCGGCTGCGGGTCACAGAACTTTGGGTGGCGGAGGATCTGCGAGGAAAGGGTATAGGAAAGGCGCTGCTCAGTCTGGCAAAAGATCAGGCTCGGCGGGAGGGCTTCCGAACGGTAATTCTGGAGACGCAAAGCTGCAATGTAAACGCCGTTGAGTTTTATTTGCACGAGGGATTTTCTTTGATTGGCATGGACTGGTGCGCTTATTCCAATCGGGATATCCAGCGGGGTGAGGTCCGGCTGGAGATGGGCTGGTTCCCAGAGGGGCAGGAGGACGCGACGGGGAAATGACCTATTTTTGCACTTTGGCCAGCGGCAGCTCGGGTAACTGCGCAGTCTATGTGAACCGCCGGCAGCGCATTTTGATTGACGCCGGAAAAAACACTCGTTACATAACCGAGAGGCTGAGGCAGCTGGCGTTGTCTCCTGCCGATCTGACCCATGTCCTGATTACCCACAGCCATACCGACCATGTTTCCGCCCTGCCAGTGCTGATGAAGCGCACCCGCGCTTGTCTGGTCTGTTCGGCAAAAACCTATTCGGCTATCGCGTCCCGTCTGCCCTTGGGCGTGGAGAAGATACTCTTTGAACCAGGGGAGGGGATAACTTTGGGGGAGTGTCCAGTGCGCACTTTTTCTACCTCCCACGACGCTCCGGGCAGCTGCGGGTATGTGCTGGGCAGCGGCGCGGAGCAAGTGGCGGTGTGTACCGACATGGGAACCATGACGGGAGAGATCTTTGCGGTGATTCGGGGCAGCGCCGCCGTTTTGTTGGAGTGCAACCATGACGTGGAGATGGTGCGTACCGGTCCTTACCCTTATCCACTGAAGCGGCGGATTCTTTCCGACCAGGGTCATCTTTCCAACGGTTTTTCCGCCAAGGTAGCGGTGCGCCTGTGCCAGACTGGTACCAGTCGGTTGTTGCTGGCTCACTTGAGTGCGGAAAACAACACGCCTCAGCTGGCGTTAAGCGCGGTGCAGGAAGCATTGGCTCGGGCGGGGCTGGAGGCTGAAATTACTTTGGCCGCCCGGGGAGAGCTGGGCCAGCCAGTGTTGTTATGAGGGCGTTTATGTTGCAGGTACGGTTGATTTGCGTGGGTAAATTGAAGGAAAAATTTTATCAAGAGGCTTGTCGGGAGTATGAAAAGCGACTGAGCGGCCTTTGCCGGTTGGAGATTGTTCAGCTGGAGGAAGCCCCCGACCGGCCAGGCGGTTTGGCGCTGGAGGGAACCAGGATTCGGGAAGTTGTCTTATCAGGCAGTTATGTCATCGCCTTGTGCATTGAGGGGGAATCCCTTTCCAGTCAAGGCTTGGCAGACCGGTTGCGCCGTCTGCAAAACAGTGGAGTATCTCGCCTTTGCTTGATAATCGGTTCTTCTCGCGGGCTGGAGGAAGAAGTTAAGCAGCAGGCAAATCTGCGACTTTCTATGTCTTCAATGACCTTTCCCCACCATTTGGCAAGAGTGATGGTGTTGGAGCAGCTTTACCGGGGGCTTTCCATTTTAAACGGCAGTAAATATCACAAATAAACCGGGGCATGCCCGGAAAAAATCCATCAGGAGGATATCCTATGAGTTACGTTCCTACATCGGATCAGGCATTGGCTATCTTAAAAAAGTACAATCAGGAACCCTTTCACATTCAACATGGAGAGACTGTTTCAGGGGTGATGGGCTGGTATGCCGCTCAATATGACCCGGAGCGGGTGGATTATTGGAAAACAGTAGGGATGCTCCACGATATTGATTTTGAGCTGTATCCTGAGGAGCACTGTGTTAAGGGCGTGGAGATTTGCCAGCAGGAGGATATTGACCAAGGGATCGTTCGGTCGGCCATGAGTCATGGCTGGGGGCTTACTGGCGCCCAGTATCAGCCCGAGCATATCATGGAGAAGATTTTGTTCGCCGCTGACGAGTTGACTGGGTTAATCGGCGCCGCCGCGCGGATGCGTCCCAGCAAAAGTGTCTCTGATATGGAACTTTCCAGCTTGAAGAAAAAATTTAAGGATAAAAAGTTTGCGGCCGGGTGCAGCCGGGAGGTTATCCGTCAAGGAGCGGAGGCCCTGGGCTGGGAGTTGGACGATCTGTTGGAGAGGACCCTCCAGGCAATGCGCAGTCTGGAATAATAAATGGCCCCAGCCGCCTTTAAAACGGCTGGGGTTATGCTTTTTCAAAGGGCGTTGGGATAAGAGCGGAGGGAAAAGTTACCGGATTTTTGGACAAACAGGATAGCAAAGAAAGCCTTTTGGCGGAAAATCTTTTATGAAAGCGCGTTTTCCACAGTTTTCAAGAAAAATAATGTGGGAAAATCATCAAAATAAGACTTGCCAAGCGGAAGGAATTTGTCTATAATGAAAAATGGTTAATTGGGTAATCTGAACATTCAAAAATAGAAGGAGTGTCTTAGCAAATGAAAGAGGTTTATCTGGTAAGCATGGCACGTACGGCCGTTGGCAGTTTTGGCGGTTCGTTGAAAGGCATCCCCGCAGTGGAGCTGGGCGCCACCGTGATCAAGGAAGCGTTGAAGCGGGGCGGCGTGGAGGCTGGGCAGGTTGACGAAGTGTTTTTCGGCAACGTGCTTCAGGCCGCTTTGGGACAGAACCCTGCCCGTCAGGCTTCTCTGAAGGCTGGCTTGCCCATCGAGACTCCCTGCACTACCTTGAACAAGGTGTGCGGCTCGGGCTTGCACAGCGTATCCATGGCTTACCGCACTATTATGGCTGGTGAGGCTGCCTGCGTGGTAGCTGGCGGCATGGAAAACATGAGTTTGGCTCCTTATGCGGTTAATTCTGCCCGCTGGGGCGCTCGCATGAATAACACTTCCATGACTGACGTAATGGTCAATGATGGTTTGTGGGATGCTTTCAACAACTATCACATGGGCATTACCGCCGAGAATGTGGCGGAAAAGTACGAAATCACCCGGGAGATGCAGGACGAGTTGGCGGCCCGCAGCCAGCAGCGTGCGATGGCCGCTATTGAGGAAGGCCGTTTCAAAGATGAGATTGTGGATGTAGTCATTCCCCAGCGGAAGGGAGATCCTATTGTCTTTAACACTGACGAGCATCCCCGTAAAGGCACCACAGTAGAAACTTTAGCAAAGTTGAAGCCTGCATTTAAGAAAGACGGCGGCACGGTTACCGCTGGCAACGCGTCTGGTATCAACGATGGCGCAGCTGCAATCGTCGTTGCTTCTTGCGAGTTTGTCAAGGCTCATAACTTGAAGCCTATGGCGAAGATTGTTGCTACCGGCAGCGTAGGTGTGGATCCTGCCCTCATGGGTACCGGCCCCATTCCTTCTGTTCGTCAGGCGCTGAAAAAAGCTGGTTTGGAGACCAAAGATATTGATCTGTTTGAACTGAATGAGGCGTTTGCCGCTCAGGCTGCTGCGGTCAATAAGGAACTGGGTCTGACTCCCGATAATGTGAACGTCAACGGCGGCGCTATCGCTCTGGGGCATCCCATCGGCGCTTCCGGCGCACGGATTCTGGTAACTTTATGCTATGAGCTGGCTCACCGGGGCGGCAAATATGGCGTCGCTTCTCTGTGCATTGGCGGCGGTATGGGCGAAGCTCTGGTGGTAGAGCGGGTCTGAGATCGTTTCCTCCGGATTGGAAACGGGTGGAAATCTTAAAAAATCCTCGAGTTTTATCGTTTATAATTTGACAAACTTGCGATAGATCGATATAATGGAGGCAGCTGGTCAGGCGCAAGAAATCCTTGCGCCTGATACAGCGCCTGCCAGTTTCTATCCTGCGGAGCACCGCCGCCGGAAATCGTTTCGGGAGGCGGGGCTTGGGGCGTTTGTCCTTTGGACGGCGTATATCCGGCAGGCATGATCCTTTTTAGAAGAAATTCAGAAGGGAGAAAGAACGAAGGAGGTCAAGTTATGGAGTATGTAAAGCTTTCTGCGGAAGGCGGCGTAGGCATTCTTACCATTGCACGGCCCGCCGCGTTGAACGCCTTGAACGATCAGGTAATCCGGGAGCTGGATCAAGTGCTGGACAGCGTGGATCTTCAGCAGATCCGTTGCCTTATTGTTACGGGCGAAGGAGAAAAGGCTTTTGTGGCTGGCGCGGATATCGGCCAGATGCGCGGTCTGACCAAGGAACAGGGAGAGGCTTTTGGCAAGCTGGGGAACGATGTATTCCGCAAGCTGGAGACATTGCCCATTCCCACCGTTGCGGCGGTTTGCGGTTTTGCTCTGGGCGGCGGTTGTGAGCTGGCGATGAGCTGTGATATCCGGCTGTGCTCGGAGACCGCTGTGTTTGGCCAACCCGAGGTGGGCTTAGGGATTACGCCTGGCTTTGGCGGTACGCAGCGGATGGCGCGCTTGATTGGACCGGGCCGGGCGAAGGAGCTGCTTTATACCGCCCGGAAGGTCAAAGCCCCGGAGGCGTTGTCCATCGGATTGGTTCAGGGGGTTTATCCTGTGGAACAGCTTATGGAGGAAGCACGCAAGCTGGCGCAGCGCATCGCGGGCAACGCGCCCATTGCTGTTCGCGCTGTGAAGAAAGCGGTAAATGATGGTTTGCAGGCCGATATGGACCAGGCCATTGTTATTGAGGAAAAGTTGTTTGGCTCCTGCTTTGAAACCCAGGATCAGAAAAACGCCATGGGCGCTTTTGTGGAAAAGCGTAAGCCCGAACCCTTTGTCAATTGCTAAGTATTTTTCATCATTTTATAAATTTTGAGATTTAGGAGGAAACGACAATGAAGGTAGCAGTATTTGGTGCAGGCACCATGGGGAGCGGCATCGCTCAGGTGTTCGCACAAGCGGGCAACGAAACCCTACTGTACGCCAGCAGCACTGCCAGTGCGCAGAAACATAAGGATAAGCTGGCTGCCGGCCTGCAAAAGCGGGTGGAGAAGGGCAAGATGGCCCAGGAAGCGGCAGACGCCATTTTGAATAACATCAAGATTGAGGAAAAGGCGGCCTGCGCTGATTGCGACCTGATTTTGGAGACCGTTAAGGAAGATATGGCTACCAAAAAGACTTTGCTTTCCGAATTAGATGGCATGGTCAAAGAGGGAGCGGTTTTTGCTTCCAATACATCTTCTCTTTCCATTACCGAGATTGGTTTTGGCCTGAAACATGAAATGATCGGCATGCACTTCTTTAATCCTGCTCCCAATATGAAATTGGTGGAAGTGATTGCCGGCGCCAACACCTCCGCCGAGCTGGTGCAGAAAATCAAGGATCTTTCTGTGGCGTTGGGTAAGACTCCAGTTGAAGTTAGCGAAGCGCCTGGCTTTGTGGTCAACCGTATTCTGATTCCCATGATTAACGAGGCTGTCGGCTTGTTGGAGTCGGGCGTGGCCTCGGTTGAGGATATCGACACTGCCATGAAACTGGGCGCCAACCATCCTATGGGACCCCTGGAGCTGGGCGATTTGATTGGCCTGGACGTTTGCTTGTCCATCATGGACGTGCTGTATAACGAAACCCACGACAGCAAGTATCGCGCCTACAGCCTGCTGCGCAAGATGGTCCGCAGCGGCAAGTTGGGCCGCAAGACCAAAGCGGGCTTCTACGATTACAATAAATAATTCGTCAGCAACTATTTGAATATTGCGTGCAAGCGCAAGGAGGGTAATTTATGGATTTTGTTTTGAGCAAAGAGCATGAGATGCTCCGCAAAATGTACCGTGAGTTTGCGGAAACCGAAGTCAAGCCCTTGGCTGAAGAGGTGGATGAGGAAGAACGCTTCCCCATGGAAACCGTTAAAAAGCTGGGTAAGCTGGGTATGATGGGTATTTATTTCCCAAAGGAATATGGCGGCGCTGGC
>CATJIY010000107.1 GCA_949740695.1 uncultured Eubacteriales bacterium | reverse complement strand
TTAAAATTATTATACTCCATCACCGAGAAAAAGAAAAGAGAAAAATCATCTCCCTGTATCATTTCCGGGCGCCTCCCGCAAAAGTTTGCGCCGCAAAAAATCCTGTTATCTGCGAAAAACATTTCTCTAACCGCTCACGCAAAGTATCTTCAGTTGACAACCGGTTGTTGCTATGCTATACTAAAGATAAATAAATCGAAAGGGTGAAAAAATGCGCAACTAAGTCAAACTTCAAGCTGTGAATCACACAATAAACGGCCCTTGTAAGGGGGTCGGTGATTTTATGGCATGGAGGGCGGCTTAGTGACCAGATGCGCATCGCGTATCTGCCTTTTTGTCATAGAATCCGCCTTCCTGCCATGGAGGCGGATTTTTGTGTTATTCGTAAGCAACTAGCCATTCGAATATAAAAGGAGGAACGCTGATGCTGCAAGTGAAAAATTTGACCATTACACATAAAAAAGATCTGACCACATTGGTGGAAGATCTGACCTTTTCTTTGAGTTCCGGAGACCGCATGGCCCTTATTGGAGAGGAAGGCAACGGAAAATCCACTTTGCTCAAGCTACTGTATGACCCAGCTTTAACTCAACCTTATATAGATTGGAGCGGGGAAATTTTTGCAAAAGGCCTGCGCAAAGGTTATCTGGCTCAGGAGCTGGAACCGGAAACGCTGGCTATGCCGGTATGGGAATATTGCCAACGAATTCCCATCTTCACCGAAACCGATCCAGGCGCCCTGGAGCGCACCGCTCGAAAGCTGGGTCTGACCGGGGAACTCTTTTGGGATCAGCGTCCGCTGGCTACCCTTTCCGGTGGAGAGCGCGTGAAACTGCGGCTGGCGCTTTTGCTGCTGGACCAGCCCGACCTTCTGTTGTTGGACGAACCTTCCAACGATTTGGATCTTGACACATTACAATGGCTGGAAGGATTTTTACTTTCCCAACAGACGCCGGTGCTGTATATTTCCCACGATGAAACGCTGCTTTCCCGCACAGCCAACTGTCTGCTGCATCTGGAGAGACTACGGCGGCGTACCAAACCTCGATATACGATGGCCCGAATGGGCTATGAGCAATATATGCAAGAGCGGCAGGCAGGCTTTATCCGCCAAGAGCAGCTGGCCCGCAAGGAACGGGCGGAATACGACGTCAAAATGGAAAAATACCGGCAAATTCGAGATAAAGTGGATCATCAGCAACGAGTGATTACCCGACAGGACCCCAGCGGAGCCCGACTGTTAAAAAAGAAAATGCACGCCGTCCTTTCCATGGGCCGGCGATTTGAACGAGAAAAGGAAAATATGACTGACATGCCAGAATGGGAAGAAGCCATTTTGACGGCATTTGATCCAAAGCGCTCCGCCCTGCCAGTTGGAAAGGCTGTGCTCCGCCTGGAGCTTCCCCGGCTCACCGTAGGAGATCGAGCGTTGGCAAAAGACATCCGGCTGTGGGTTACCGGATCAGAAAAAATCGGAATCGCAGGCGCCAATGGCGCGGGCAAATCTACCCTCCTCAAACTGATCGCCCAAGCACTGCTGCCTCGAGAGGATCTGCGAGCAGCTTATATGCCTCAGGATTATGACGATCTGCTTTTGGGCAGTCAGACGCCAGTGGACCTGCTGGCTCCTTCCGGAAAAAAAGAGGATATCACGCTCGCCAGAACGCTGCTGGGATCTATGAAATACAAAGCGGAGGAAATGGAGCATCCAGCAGCCCGGCTTTCCGGCGGGCAACGGGCAAAGCTTTTATTTTTGTCCATGGTTCTAAAAGGAAGTAATGTGTTACTCCTGGACGAGCCTACTCGAAACTTTTCCCCCATGTCTG
Organism: uncultured Eubacteriales bacterium; assembly: GCA_949740695.1. Lineage (GTDB taxonomy): Bacteria > Bacillota > Clostridia > Oscillospirales > Butyricicoccaceae > UBA4644. The sequence continues at coordinate 1,990 of CATJIY010000107.1, read as the reverse complement.
CGCCAGTGATCCGGCAAGTGCTGGAAAGCTTTCCGGGAGCCATCATCAGCGTATCCCACGACCGGCTGTATCTGGAGCAGGTTTGCAGCCGGGTATTGTTGCTGACCGAGAATGGTTTGATCCAGATAAAAGCTTTCGGAGACCCTTTGTGATAAGTTCTGGAGTGTGCTTCATCTTGCAATCCTCAGCAAACTGTTGTATGATGATAAAAACGCTTGGCAAAAGCCTTAGGCCATGTTTGAAAATAGAGAAACTGCCGGATTTTTGCCAGATAGCTGCGGGTACAAGGCAAAAAGCGCAAGGCTACTTTGTGTAACGGAGCATTTTTGCCGTAGGAAACCCAGCTATCTGGTAAAAAAGACAACGTTTTTGAGGTTTCAAACAGGCCCTAGCAATACCAGTTCTAAAGGAGTATTTAAAAATCTATGTTGATCAATCGCCATTCCGAACTGCTTCCCCAGATTTCCCGGGTATGGAAGCTGAGCGTTCCCGCTATTTTAACCCAGATTACCTCCATTGTCATGCAATATATCGACTCGGCAATGGTGGGTAATCTTGGCGCTAACGCCTCGGCTTCTATTGGGTTGGTATCTACCAGCACCTGGTTGCTCAGCGGCTTTGTTTATGCGCTGTCAGCGGGTTTTTCTGTTCAAGTGGCTCATCACATCGGAGCGGGCCGGGAAACGGAGGCCCGAAGGGTGGTAAAGCATGGTTTACTAAGCGGGTTGCTCTTATCAGCGCTTTTGCTGCTGATAGGCGTCTCCATCAGTGGAAGCTTGCCGCGCTGGCTAGGCGGTGAAGAAGCCCTGCTGGCGGATTCCTCGGCTTATTTTCTGGTGTTCTCTCTGACTTTTCCATTTATGCAGATGAACTCACTGTGCTCCTCTTATTTGCAATGCAGCGGAAACATGGTGACCCCCAGTATTTTAAACGCCGCTATGTGCGGACTAGATGTGCTGTTTAACGCTATTTTTATTCCCAAATATGGTGTGCTGGGCGCTGGCATCGGCACCGCGCTGGCTACCGTCGTGATTTCTCTTGGGGTACTTTGGGCCTGCTGTGTGCGCTCTCCCGTACTGCGGATTCATCGACAGGAACCTTGCCCGATGGATACCGGCATTTTGCGGCGTGCACTGAAAATTGGCACGCCAGTAGCTGCCCAAGAAATCGCTATGTGCAGTGCAATGGTAGTATCCACCTTAATTATTGCCCCCTTGGGGACGGTAGCCATCGCGGCCAATTCTTTTGCAGTCACAGCAGAAAGTCTCTGCTACATGCCCGGTTACGGCATCGGTTCGGCAGCCACTACCCTGGTAGGCCAGAGCATTGGAGCGGGAGACGGCCAGTTAGCCAAACGGTATGCCAATATTTCAGTGGCCTTTGGCGGCGCCATGATGAGCCTAGCTGGAATCGTTATGTGGCTAATCTGTCCGCTGGTATTCCGTATGCTAACCCCCGACTTGGCAGTGCGGGCGCTGGCGACTCAAGTGTTGCGCATGGAACTGCTGGCCGAACCTCTTTACGCAGTGTCCATTGTTGCTTCCGGCGCATTGCGTGGCGCCGAGGACACCCTAATTCCCAGCATTTTAAATTTGTTGAGCATTTGGGTCGTGCGCATTGGACTTTCTCTGTTGCTGGTAGGCAGCCTCGGGCTAAAAGGGGTATGGATCGCTATGACAGTAGAGCTTTGTGTCCGCGGCTTACTGCTTCTGATTCGCCAGCAAACCTCCAAACATTATTACAGCGGCCACACCGAACAAGTTGAAGCATAGCTACGTGGACAGATTGGCAATTTTTTAAACGGCAATTGCGTACGAAAAGCCCCCGGTTTTACCGGGGGCTTTTATTCTGAATTTTATTTCTCTTTAATTGCCCGAGACCGAAAGGCCGCCAATCAACAAAGAGGGGGACCCCACCCGAGAAGCCTGAGGAAAACCCATCCAAAGGTCGCTGCCCACCGCAACGATATCTTTCATCAACGAAAGAAAAT
>CATJIY010000106.1 GCA_949740695.1 uncultured Eubacteriales bacterium | reverse complement strand
GCGCAGGCTCAGGGCGATGGTTTCTGGCCCATGCCCGCTCCTGCTCTTGGTGCATCCGATTGATTGCCCGCTGCAAGGCTGTCGCCAGCTCCGGCCTCGAACCTTCTGCCCGCAGGTGCTTGCAGACCTCGACCAGCAACTCGAACTCTTTCACCTGAACGGTCATTCCATCGCCTCCAACATCTCACGCGTGTACTTCCATGACGGCTTGCTCGAATCAAACTCACGAAACGGGATACCGTTAATCTCGCGCACTCCCTCCTGCGTGATTCGATAGTAAAAGTTCCCACGCTTGGGCGTTCTGCGAAAGTGTTCGATCATCGCTATCTTGGCAGCTCCCGCAGTGTCATAGCTCCCAATCTCGACCGACTTTGACTTGGTGTACCTCACCACTACATAGACATCAGTCATCTCAATACCTCCAATCTGGAATGTGGTCGCCGTAACCTGCCGCAATATGAGCCGCCAGAACCTCAACCGCTTCAGGGTTACGGATGTACTGCGCCTTGTCCGTGATAATTTCGCGGAGCTGCGTTATCGTTGCGCGCGGGTTGTCTTCATGAACGATGGCGAGGAAATCGCGGGTGGCGATTGTGGACCCTGCAACCCGGCGTTTTCTACCGGGGACGAAATACTCAACATCTTTGTAATTCTTCGGGTATCTCGGCATAGCTCACACCTCCCAGACCTGCGGGTCTTCTGTTGGGGAGACCCGCTTCACAAACACGCTCGATGTCCCGAACGCCGTCATCGCCAACTGCTCAGCTTCGCGGATGTCATCTGCCAGAAGCACCAGCACCTTCCCGCCTTCGTACTTGCGGTGCGCTCGGAAGATATGCTTCGCAAAGGACCGGTAGGCTTCCTCTTTTGGTGTGAGCGACTTCTCAGGAGCGATAGCTTCCAGCTCATCGCAAAGCATATTGATGAGCTGACTGGCCTGACTGTAGCCATCGGTCGCGGCCCATTCCTTCGCTGCCTTGCGGGACAGCCTAATCAACTCTATGTTCATTTCGCACCTCTCTTTTCAAGTCCGGCATGAATTATCCGGTTCGTGTACTCATCGCTCCTTGCGTTCTGCCAAACGCGCGTGATAACCGTCTGGCCTTCAACATCGGCTTCGTCAGCGGTGTACTCGATCAACGCGAGCCGCAGAGTACGGTCCTCAATGAACTGCCGGAGCGATACCCACACGCCGGGATTATCCGGGTCTGCACTGGCCTCCGTCACGATGTCGCCCAGCGGCGTCTTGACCGTCAAGTGGCTTTTCTGGATTTCTCCGCAGAGCTTTTCTGCGATGGCATCTGCCGCGAATCGGGTCACACCGTTGTTCCTGTAGTTGCAGTCCCACATGGCTCGCCGCAGGGCTTCTTCGCCATCCGCGTCTGTGCAGGACACATCTGGCAGAACTACCACCCGCCCAGCTTTGTCTGCCGCAGCCAGCTCGTCCAGTCGTTCCATTGACAGGCCGGTGTTCCGATAGTGGTCAGCGATGGCAGCGTTCAGCGAATAGGCTTTCTGGAAAGACTGAGTGTACAGCCGGAGTGCGTCACACGCGATTCGGCAAGCCTCGTCCAACTCATCTGCGGAGTGCGGCACGGCGGGCATATGGGTCCCGCCGCTCAGCAACTCGATAGCTCTTTCTGCATTCATATCTGCACCTCCTCGAAGTATTCAGCCCAGCTCATGG
>CATJIY010000105.1 GCA_949740695.1 uncultured Eubacteriales bacterium | reverse complement strand
CGGGCTTGTTGACTGCGCGCAAGAATGAAAGCGTTATAACCGTCGTTGGCTACCAAGCGGCTCCGCAGAGGGATTCCGTTTGACAAGGCAAGCGCAAGGCCCATTAAGGACAGAAACAGTAGTATTGGACTAAGCCGGCTAGACATGTGAAAGACTTGCCACAAGTGCCAAAAGAAAAACGCAGACAGTAGATTTAACAGGCAGCCCCCAAGGTTATAAAGGATTACTGGTATACGGCCTTTTTGCCAATCGGGGGGCGCCATTAGACACTGTCCACCTGTTCCAGCTAGAGTGAAACGGCGGATCCGAAGCCGGCCGTTTTCTCGGAAAAGCATTAGGCTGCCCAGCCGGTAGGAGCAGAACTGATAGCCGGTGAGCAAACCGAAAATCAAATGTCCGGCTTCGTGTAAGGCGGTTTGCACGAAAAGGGCCAGATAAAGCCCTAGTATTAACAGCCCCAGCAGGAGCAGCCAGCTGGCCGGTTGGCCGGAAAAGCCCTGGAGGCCGTATTCCATCATGATCCATCCGCAACCCATTCCCGCTAGCAACATGATTCCAAGCATAAAGCACTGGCCAAATCGTTCCAACCATTTGGTGGTTTTCATGAAAATCCCCTCTTTTCTGACAAATAGTGTAGTCGCTTTTTTCTTGACTGGCAAGAGTGGCGGTAGGGAATTCAGAAAATCTTAATGATTGCTGAAAACAATGGAAGCTGGGGAAAGTCTTTTGAGGAAAGTATTGCCATTAGTGGAAGAATGCCATTTTGATACAAGGCCTGCCGGGTAAGCTGTGGCTAAAGAGGAATCCATAAAAGACCTGCCTGCTTAACTGAGCCAGGAGACAGGCAGGGTTGAGGTTGTGAGAGATACGGATCTACCTTGGACAATGCTTGTCCAGAAAAGCGGCCAGCGCCGCAGAGACTCGCGGTTGATCCAGCAGATAGCTCATGCCGTGGCCAGCTCCGGGAACCAAGATTAGTTGCTTTTCTCCCGCAGCGGCGGCATAAATTTCATGAACCATGGTGCTGGGAACAAAATCGTCAGCGTCTCCATGAATTAGGAGCAAAGGTAAACGGGTATCTTTTACCGCTTCCACTGCGGAAGCGCCATCCATAGAAAATCCCGCCAGTAGCTGGCACCACAGTTCAGCTCCCCAGAGCAGGCAAGTGGGCAGATGGTACCAACGGCCCATGACATCCTGGAAAATTGCTCGAGGAGTCGTATATCCACAGTCAGCGATTACCGCCGTTACATTGGGAGGCAGATCTAAACAGCTGGCCATCAAAACGGTAGAAGCCCCCATGGAAAGTCCGCCCAGTACCACCCGGTGATTTTGCCCGAACCGCTCCAGCAAAAAAACAGCCCAGCTGCGTACATCCTGCCGTTCTCGGATACCCATGGTCAGATACCGGCCTTGGCTTTCCAGGTGAGCGCGCTGGTCGATGACCAGCAGTTGGAAGCCCATTTGCTGATAAGCCCTCATAACGCAGCTAAAATCCATATAGCCGCTGCTGTGAAAACCATGAACCAACAAAATCGTTCCCCGAGGCTGATCGCAAGGAATCAAGCAGCCATGGAGCCGCAGTCCGTCAAAGCTTTCGACCCAGACATCTTCTTTGACCTGGGTCAGATACCAATTCCGTTCTTGACGAATGATGAAAGAAAATTTCTCTTGAGGCGTTCCTTCCCATTGGCGCAGCAGGCGGTCAGGATCATCTGGTGCACGACGGAGAAACCGTATTACTAAAAAGGCGCACAGCCCCAGATAAATAGCCGCCAGCAGAAGGACGGCGCTGAGCGCTATCCAGATCAGGGCTGGCATAAGGACCTCCCGGCAAACGGGATAGACTGGATAAGGCGATAGTCATGGAGCATAGCTTATTTCCTTTCTGCGGTATAGCCGCTTTCCCCCGGCGGGTGAGGCCGGATTTTTGCAGGATCAATATAGGAAGGATCATATAAGACTTTGGCATGAGAGTGCTGGAGCAGGTCATTTTTCAACTCTCGCCCGGTATGCTTGTCAATTTTGCGCCGACGTACCTCGTTATTGCGATACCAAACGCTGCCCTCTTGAGCAAAATACTCTTCCAAGCAGAAAACATGCCACGTGTGGTCGGCAGGCGCGGAGCATCGCAGTTGGCCGCGAAGGTAAGCGCCGTCGCTGCGGATTAGCAGTTGGTAGGTGTCGTTGGTATCGTTGCGGAACCGGTAATCCAGATAATTATAAAGGATAGAAGTTCCCACGCCAAAGGGCACCTGCCGCCCAAAGTCGGGGAAAAGATCGTAACCATCGTGATGGTGGCGCTCGGTAATGGTTAGATCGGAATGAAGAACCATCCAGTGAATCAGGTTGGAAAATTGGCACATGCCCCCTCCGATGCTTTCTCCGGGAACGCCGTTCCGCAGCACCATTCCAGAGAGAAAGCCGCGCTTCTTGGTACACCGGCCCACCAGATGCCAGAAGGAAAAGGTTTCTCCTGGTTGGATTAAAATGCCATCCACACAAGGGGCTGCCAAGGCCAGGGAAACCGCTTTATTGTTCTGCAAGCGCATATCCACTTGGCCTAGCGTCCGGCGAATCAGAGAGTTATGCCGGTAGACGACTACCGGAAGCGGCTGAGGGTGTTTTCGGCTGGCAAAGACTTCAGAAGCCCGCGCATCGGAAAATT
>CATJIY010000104.1 GCA_949740695.1 uncultured Eubacteriales bacterium | reverse complement strand
TGGTGCGTAAAGGTCTGCCTTTCCGCAGCGCTTATAAAATCGTGGGCCAAATTGTGGCGGAATGTACCCAGAAAGGCTTGACGCTGGAAAACCGGCCCCTGGATGTCTATCAAACCCACAGCCAATTGTTCACCCAAGATCTCTTCCACGCCATCTCGCTGGAAACTTGTGTGGAAAAACGCACCTCTCCCGGTAGTGTTTCCGCGCTTTCCCTAGACGCCCAGTTTGATTATCTTGCTCAAGCCGTTCAAGCGTTATAACCCAAATTCACTTGGCGTCCATCCTCCCGATGGAGGATGGATGCTTCCATTTATCGAGAAAGTTCAAAAGTGGCAATTCCGCGACACTTTTGGCTTATCTTTTTAATTTTTTGGGAGACATACGCCCCAGAAAACCAAAGGAATCGTTCTGTAAATGGGAGCCAACCCGCCGAAAAGCAAGTTTTTCGATGCGCTCGATAGATGTTTTTCAATTTTCTCCAATCATCAAAGGAAAGGAAGCCTCTTATGTTTCAAATGAAAGGCAAAGATTTCTTAAAGCTTCTGGATTGCACTCCAGAGGAAATCAAGGGCTTGCTGACTCTGGCAGCCGATTTTAAGCAAAAAAAGCAGGCTGGTATTCCCCACCGGCTTTTTGAAGGAAAAAATATCGCTCTGATTTTTGAAAAATCCAGCACCCGCACCCGGTGCAGCTTTGAGGTAGCAGGCCACGACCTGGGGATGCAGGTCACCTATCTGGATTCCGGTTCCCAACTGGGAAAAAAGGAAAGCGTTCCCGATACCGCTCGAGTACTTTCCACCATGTTTGACGGTATTGAGTACCGGGGTTATGGCCAAGCGCTGGTAGAAGAGCTGGCTGAATATGCCTCGGTGCCGGTGTGGAACGGTCTGACCGACGAAGCCCATCCCACCCAGGTGCTGGCCGACCTGCTTACCGTTCAGGAGCGGTTCGGCGGGCTGGGCCAAGTTAAGCTGGTCTACTACGGCGATTCCCGGTACAATATGGGCAACTCTCTCATGGTGGGCTGCGCCAAAATGGGCATGCACTTTGTAGTTTGCAGTCCCAAGGAATACTTCCCCGATCCCCAGCTGGTGACTGTCTGCCAAAAGATCGCCGGGGAAACTGGGGCAATTTTGGAATTTCAAGAGGATCCGGAGGAAGCCGCCCAAGGCGCCAGCGTGCTTTATACCGACGTTTGGGTTTCCATGGGGGAGCCAGACCAGATTTGGGCCAAACGGATTGCCGATCTTTCGGCCTATCAGATCAACCAGCGCCTAATGGAGCTGGCTGGACCGAAAGCAGTCTTTATGCACTGCCTGCCCGCTTATCATGATAAAAAAACAACGGTGGGCAAAGAAGTCTGCGAAAAATTTGGCCGAGACTGTTTAGAGGTCACCGATCAAGTTTTTGAGGGCCCCCAATCTATTGTCTTTCAGCAAGCGGGCAACCGAATGCACACCATCAAGGCCGTCATGGCGGCTACCCTGTAAGCCTGGAAAGGAGCCTTTTTATGAACAAGCGCTATCTGACGCTGGAGGACGGAACGGTATTTACCGGAAATGCCTTTGGCGCAGAAAAAACCGGGCTGGGAGAGCTAGTGTTCACTACCGGCATGGCCGGCTATCTGGAAACGCTTACCGACCCCAGCTATTATGGGCAAATCGTCCTGCAAACTTTCCCGCTCATCGGCAACTATGGAGTGATTCCGGAGGACTTTGAAGGGACCTGCCGCGTCTCAGGTTACGTCGTGCGGGAATGGTGCGATACGCCCTCTAATTTCCGCTCACAGGGAAATCTGGATCAATTTTTAAAGGAACACAACGTCCCTGGCATCTGGGGAATAGACACCCGGCAGATTACCCGGCTGCTGCGGGAAAAAGGCGTAATGAACGCCATGCTTAGCGACACGCCGCCAGCCGAGCCTTCCTCTATCCAAGGCTTTTCCATCCAGAACGCGGTAGCTGCGGTCAGCTGCCGGGAACCCGAGATTTTCCCTGCGGAAAATCAGACCCTTTTTCGCGTAGCCTTGCTGGACTACGGGGCAAAAGCTAACATCCACCGGCTGCTTCAGAAGCGGGGATGCAAAGTGACCGTTCTTCCTTATGACACCGCTGCCCAGACCATCCTCTCCGGCGGATACGATGGGGTGATGCTCTCTAACGGTCCGGGCGACCCAGCGGAAAACACTGGACCTATCCAAGAAATTTCCAAGCTGCTGGGCAAACTTCCTCTATTCGGCATCTGTCTGGGCCACCAGCTTACCGCCCTAGCCTGCGGCGGAAAAACCGTTAAACTGAAATACGGCCACCGGGGCGGCAACCAGCCGGTGCGGGATCTAGCTGGGACTCGCACCTATATCACCAGCCAAAATCATGGCTACGCAGTGGACTTTTCCTCTTTGCCAAAAGGGCAGGCAGTGCTGCGGTACGCCAACGCCAACGACAGTACTTGCGAGGGCATCGACTATCCCAGCTTGCGGGCCTTTACGGTGCAATTCCACCCGGAGGCCTGCTCCGGACCTCAAGACACCGCCTTTTTATTTGACCGCTTTACCGCTATGATGGGAGGAACCAATCATGCCGCTGAATAAATCCATCCGAAAAGTGCTGGTCATCGGCTCGGGCCCCATCGTCATTGGGCAAGCCGCCGAATTTGACTATGCCGGCGCCCAGGCCTGCCGGGTGCTCAAGCAGGCGGGGGTCAACGTGGTGCTGGTCAATTCCAACCCAGCCACCATTATGACTGACAAAGCGCTGGCCGATGAAATTTATTTAGAACCGTTGACGCTGGATACTGTCAAACGTATTTTAGAAAAAGAACGGCCCGACAGCCTGTTGGCGGGTCTGGGGGGACAGACTGGCCTAACGCTAGCCATGCAGTTGGCAAAAGAGGGCTTTTTAGCCCGATTGGGGATAAAGCTTCTAGGCACCGGCGCGGAGGCCATCTCCAAAGCCGAGGACCGCAAACTCTTTAAAGAGGCTATGGACGCCATCGGCCAGCCTACCGTTCCCTCAGATATTGCACAAGACGTGGAAAAAGCGTTGGAAATTGCCGAAAAGATCGGTTACCCAGTGATTGTCCGGCCAGCCTTTACCCTGGGAGGTTATGGCGGCGGCACCGCCCAAAACCCGGACCAATTGAAAACAGTAGCTGCCGCCGGATTGGACGCATCCCCCATCCGACAGATTCTGGTGGAAAAATATATCTTTGGTTGGAAGGAAATCGAGTTTGAGGCCATGCGGGATAGCGCTGGCAACGTGATTGCCGTTTGTTCCATGGAAAACTTTGATCCGGTAGGGGTACATACCGGCGATTCTATTGTGGCGGCTCCCGCTCTTACGCTTTCCAATAGAGAGTATCAGATGTTGCGCACCGCATCGCTGGAGATTGTTTCCGCGCTGAACATCGTGGGCGGATGCAACTGCCAGTTTGCCCTCAATCCGAACAGCATGGAATATGCGGTCATTGAGGTCAATCCCCGGGTATCCCGTTCCTCCGCATTGGCCAGTAAGGCTACCGGCTATCCCATCGCCAAAGTCACCACCCAGATCGCTTTGGGCTACACTCTGGATGAGATTAAAAACGCGGTCACTGGAAAGACCTGCGCCTGCTTTGAGCCGGCCATCGACTATGTGGTAGTAAAGGTTCCCAAGTGGCCCTTTGATAAATTTGCCGGTTCCAGCCGAAAGCTGGGCACCCAAATGAAAGCCACCGGCGAGGTTATGGCCATTGGCGCCAGTTTTGAAGCGGCGCTGATGAAAGCAGTCCGGGGTTGTGAAATTGGTCTGGATACCCTAAACCGGAAAGATGACAGCGGCCTGCCTGTGCTGGAGCGGCTGAAAGTCGTGGACGACCGCCGGCTGTTTACCATTTTTGAAGGGCTGAAAACCGGCATTTCGGTGGAAGAAATCCACCAGATTACCCGCATCGACCAATGGTTTTTGAACAAAGTAAAAAAGCTGGCGGATTTTGAACTGACTCTTTTGGAATCTGGCCTTTCTCCGGAATCCTATCGTCAAGGCAAGCAATTGGGCTATCCCGACGCCGCTTTGCTGCGGCTTTCTGGAGAAACGACCCTTCCCTGCCCGCCGGAAGCCGCCGTTTATAAAATGGTAGACACCTGCGCTGGAGAGTTTGCCGCCGACACCCCCTATTTCTATGCTGCCTCCGGGCAGGAGTGCGAGGCCCGACCGATTCTGGCACAGGAAATCCGCCCCACCGTTTTGGTGCTAGGTTCGGGACCCATCCGCATCGGACAGGGCATTGAGTTTGACTATTCCTCGGTCCACTGTGTCTGGACGCTCAAAGAACAGGGCTACTCGGTAGCCATCATCAACAACAACCCGGAGACCGTATCTACCGATTACGACACCGCCGACCGGTTGTATTTTGAACCGCTCTGTCCAGAGGACGTGATGGACGTTATCGCGGTGGAAAAGCCAGTGGGGGTTGTGGTAGCCTTTGGCGGCCAAACCGCCATCAAGCTAACCCAATTTTTAGATAAACAGGGCATCCCCATCTTGGGTACCTCGGCGGACGGCATTGACACCGCAGAAGACCGGGAGCGGTTTGACGCTTTGCTGGAAAAGTTCGGTATTCGCCGTCCCAAAGGCTTGGGCGTGCGCACCTTGGAGCAGGCGCTGGACGCCGCCAACTCTTTGGGTTACCCCGTGCTGCTGCGGCCCTCCTACGTCATCGGCGGACAGAACATGACCATTGCCCATCAGGACTCCGATGTGGAAACCTATATGAAGGTCATTCTTTCGGGTAAAATTGAAAACCCGGTGCTGGTGGATAAATATATGCAAGGTCCCGAGCTGGAGGTGGACGTAATCTCAGACGGCAGGGACGTGCTGATCCCAGGCGTTATGGAGCATATCGAACGGGCCGGAGTCCACAGTGGGGATTCCATCGCGGTTTATCCCCCTTATAATCTTTCCGATCGAATGCTTCACACCATTGTGGATTGCTCAGAAAAACTGGCTCTTTCCTTGGGCACCCGGGGCCTGGTGAATATTCAATATCTGATCTATCAAAACCAGCTATATGTCATCGAGGTCAATCCCCGCGCCTCCCGGACGGTGCCCTATATCAGTAAGGTTACTGGCGTCCCTATGGTAGACCTGGCCAGCAAAGTAATGCTGGGCGCCTCCCTACGGGATCTGGGCTATGGCGCCGGCCTTTACAGCGCGCCCCCCTATTTCGCAGTGAAAGTGCCTGTATTCTCCTTCGAAAAACTCAGCGACGTCAATTCCAATCTGGGTCCAGAGATGAAATCCACCGGCGAGGTGCTGGGCCTGGGCAAAACCATGAACGAGGCTCTCTTTAAGGGCTTGACTGCGGCGGGCATCTCCATCCGCACCCCCAGATGGGACGGGGAAGTAGGCATGTTTATTAGCGTGGATCTGCGGGAGGCAGGCAATTTGGTAGATCTGGCCAAAAAACTGGACGATTTAGGCCTTCGGCTTTACGCCACCAGGGACACCGCTCAGGTAATCGCTTCCCTGGGCATCCAGGTCACGCCGGTAGACGGTCTGGACGAAAGCGGTCAGGCGCTGGAACTGCTGAAAACCGGCAAGCTCCAGTACATTGTTTATACTGGAGCTATGATGGACTCTACTATGGCAGAATATATGCAACTGCACCGACATGCTTTACAGCAGGGAGTGGCTTGCCTTACCTCGTTGGACACCGCCAACGCCCTGGCAGATATTCTGGCCAGCCGCTTCCACGAATATAACACCGAGCTGGTAGATATCAACCACCTGCGCCGGCGGCGGCAGCGGCTACGGTTTTCTAAGCTGAACTGCGCTGGAAACGACCTGCTCTGCGTGGAAAATTTTCATGGGGAAATCTCTTGTCCGGAATCCTTGTGCATCAGCCTTTGCGACCGGCATTTGGGTGTGGGCGGCGACGGGATTCTTTTGTTGGAGGATTCTGATCTAGCCGACTGCCGGGTGCGTTTGTTCAACGCCGACGGAAGCCAAGCCCAAAACCCCGGTGCGGGACTGCTCTGCGCGGCAAAGTATCTTTATGACAGCGGCATGCTCCCTCGGGAAAGCATGCGGTTTGAAACTGCCGGCGGAATTCGCCAGGTGGATCTCTATCTCCAGGACCGGCAAGTGTCCTCAGGTTGCGTCCAAATGGGCAAAGCCAGTCTGGAACCGGCACAACTACCCTTTGCCCAGCCTGGTCTCGAGCCCGGCCAGGCGGTAACAGTAGATGGGGCCGACTATCCGGTGACTTGCGTTTCGCTGGGCAGTCCCCATTGTGTGGTCTTTTTAGACCAGATCGACGCTCTGGATCTGAATATTTTAGGTCCCAAATTTGAGCGCTCTTCCCTCTTTCTCCGTCGGGTCAACACCGAATTTGTTCGGGTGGTCAACCGCCGCACACTCAAACTGCGAACCTATGAGCGGGGCAGCGGAGAAACGCTTTCTTGCAGCACTGGCGCCTGCGCCGCAGTAGCGGCGGCCATTGCCAACGGCTGGTGCAGCCTAGACGAAGACGTAACGGTAAAAATGCGCGGCGGCGATATGACCGTTCGCCTCTCAGAAGAAGGCATCCGACTTACCGGACCAGTGGCCCGCAGCTTTGACGGGTCTATCCAATATTGATCCGAACCCGGGCGACAAGAAAACCGGACGCAGCTTAAAGCTGTGCCCGGTTTTAAGTTCGCTAAAAAGTTCAGCGGCGACAGCCCAACTGTCGCCGCCGGCTTATCCTTTTAATTTTCCCCGGGATTTTTATGAACCGCGTTTTTGGAGGCTGCCGGCTTCTCTCCCATAAATTCGTACCAGCACCCGCACCCGGCCTTTTCGAGTTTGGTCCTCTTCTCCTTCATAACGAAACCGGCCCAGACACCGCACAGACACCATCGTACCCTCAGGTACAATTCGGGAAGGACTTTCCTCCAGCCGTCCATTGAGAAAAACCTGCCTTTTTTCCACCAACGCCTGGCTTTCTCCCCGTGAAAGACGCCATACCGCAGCAATTAGTCCATCCAGCCGGGCCGAGGCCACTACCAAAGCGGTGAATTCCGGCGGCAGGCAAAGGGTCTCTGGCGGCGCCGCCGGAGTGCAAATCACCTGCGTCCGGCCTGCCTGGATTAGATTTTCTTTCAGATAAGGAGCAATTTCCTCCAGACAAAAAAGCCAGCCTTGCCCCTGAACCAGCTGGATATCCCCCAGCAGTTCCCGCCGGATACCCAGACCCATCAACGCTCCCAGATAGTCTCGGTGTCCCAGACTCCCAGCAAACTTTGGGGCGGCGGGACGAATAGAAAGACAAACAATGGGACAATGGGGCGGATAGCCCCATTCCTCCTCCCGCCCAAAACAGGCCAGCCGCCGCTCGGCCCCTTCATAACCGCCCTGCCAACAAAAGGGACAGGCCAACCGGGAAGTCATCCGGCACAGCACATCCTGCTCCGCCAGGGTGAGAAAGACGGTATGGGTATACCTTCCCTGATTTTCCGCCCGGGCGGACAGCTCGATAAACCGGTTTTGCAGATGCTTATCCTTTTGCTGTTCCATTGGGAAACTCCTTTTCCACTGGTAGTGAAACTAGATTACCCCTCCAGCGGTTTGATAATGGTTTTGTTGATATGGAGGAAAAAAGCTGTACTAACAATCAAGCTCATCACTTCAGCAATGGGGAAAGCCCACCATACCGCGTTGAGCACGCCAGTCTGCGCCAGCAGCCAAGCCACTGGAATCAATACCACCAACTGCCGGGCGATAGAGACAAACATGCTGTAGGTCCCCTTTCCCAAAGCCTGGAAGGTGGAACCGCAAATGATGCAATACCCGGCAAAAATAAAGGAAATAGAGATAATCCGCAAAGCAGGCTTGCCGATCGCCAGCATATCGGCGCTAGCGTCAAACATGTCCAAAAACACACCGGGAATCAGCTGCATCAAAGCAAAACCCACCAACATCAAACCCATGGCAAAGATCACCGCCAGCTTGATGGTTTGTTTCATCCTGTCAGGGCGGCGGGCGCCGTAATTATAGGCAATAATGGGAACCATCGCGTTATTCAGACCAAAGACCGGCATAAAGATAAAGCTTTGCAGTTTAAAATACACGCCAAATACCGCCACCGCAGTAGAGGTGAATACCCCCAGGATGCGATTCATACAATAAGTCATCAAAGAACCGATTGACGCCATAATGATAGAGGGCACGCCCACTGCAAGAATGGTTTTCAACACCTCGCCATGGGGGCGAAAGCGGCGCATGGTGAGATGAATTTCCTTATTTCTGGAAAAATGTAAATACATATTGGTTATGCCGCCGCAAAATTGGCCGAATACTGTGGCCGCAGCCGCGCCGGCCACGCCCATCTTAGGAAAGCCGATCAGACCAAAAATCAAAATAGGGTCCATAATGATATTGATAACAGCTCCAGTCATCTGACCAATCATGGCGTATTTGGTTTTACCAGTAGCCTGCAACAGCCGTTCAAAGAAAATAGATACAAAGATAAAGGGGCAGATACCAGTGACGATTTGCAGATAAACCGTTCCATCTGGGATGATGGACAGTTTATCTGTCTGGGAATGGATAAACGCGCTGGAGCCAAAAATACCAATCAGGACAAAAGCGGCGGCGGCAACCAACTCCAAAAAAAAGCCCTGACGGGCCGACTCATCCACCATTTCCTTATTCCTTTGGCCCAAGGAACGGGACAGCAAAGCGTTGATGCCCACGCCCAAACCAGTCGCAAAAGCGATCATCAAGTTTTGCATGGGAAATCCCAATGTAACGGCGGTAAGGGCGTCCTCGCTAAGTTTGGCGACAAAAATACTGTCCACCACGTTATAAAGCGCCTGTACCATCATAGATAACATCATAGGAATGGCCATGCTAAACAACAGCGGCCGTATGGGCCGAGTACCCATCGGGTTTTCTGGCATAGGGGTAATTGTTTCGCTCATAATTTTCTCCTTGTAAC
>CATJIY010000103.1 GCA_949740695.1 uncultured Eubacteriales bacterium | reverse complement strand
GCGTACCGGGTACAGTCTACCATATCTTCCAGTTGCTTCCGGGTGGGGCGAATGGTCTGATCATAACCCCGGTAGCTGCGGTTTTGTTTAAGCAGGTCCTTCAGCATATTGAATCAACCTCCAAAATCAATCGTGGATTTGCCAGTCGATAGGCGTCTGACCGGCAGCGCGCAAAAAGTCGTTGGTCTGGGAAAAATGCTTGCAGCCAAAAAAGCCGCTGTGGGCGGATAGAGGGCTGGGGTGAGGCGCGGTCAACACAAGATGTTGCATTCCATGAATCAACGGCATCTTTGTTTTTGCGTTACCGCCCCAGAGCAAAAAGACCAGCGGTTTTTCCCGGGCGTCCAGTCGTCGGATGATTCCATCGGTAAATTCTTCCCACCCTTTGCCTCGGTGAGAATTGGGCTGTCCTTCCCGTACGGTGAGGGCGGTGTTCAATAACAACACGCCCTGGCGGGCCCATTCTTCCAGATTGCCATGGGAAGGGATAGAACAGCCTAAGTCAGAGGCCAACTCCTTATAAATGTTTTGCAGGGAGGGGGGAATCTTCACGCCCCGCCGAACCGAGAAAGCCATTCCATGGGCTTGGCCCGCGCCATGATAAGGGTCCTGGCCCAAAAGTAAAACCTTTACTTGGTCAAAATCGGTGTAGTTTAGCGCGTTGAAAATATCCTCCTCAGGAGGATAAACTGGACCGCCGGCATATTCGGTTTGCAGGAATTGGGTTAGCTTTTGAAAAGATTCGGCCTGCAGCTCTTCCTGTAGGATATCTTTCCAGCAATTATTTAGCGAAGGCAGTGGCATAATGGGACCCCTTTCTTTTCTATAAAATCTTTGTATTTTAAGCTGTTTTTTTATTAAATTAACTTTTGAAAGAGGGGCTTTTCAAGCTTGTAATGGAAAACCCTCATATTTTTGGGGTTGCCGTAGAGTCGGTCGGTGCAGTTTTCCGGAGGGGGAACAGGGCATGTCTCAAGGGCTGAGAGGTTGGGAAAGGAAAATTTTATGAAAGTATTATAACACAGCTTATTTGGTTTGTAAAATTTCCCGTATTTTTTTTAAAGCAATGGAATTCCACAGGCAAGTATGATATACTATATTACAATCTATTTTCGTATTCGTCCAAAGCATGGGACAGAAACAAAAAGAAATGAGGAGGAACCCCTATGGCATTGTTGGACAAATTGAGCGCGGCGGCAAGAACTGCCAAGGAAACGGCAAATACCGCCATCGAAGTGGGTAAACTAAACCTGAAAATCAAGAATGAAAACGATAGTATTGAGCGGTTTAAAGGGCAGATTGGCGATCTGATGTGGGCTCAGTATCAGGAGGGAACAGTGACCGATCCCCAGGTGGTGGCGTTGTGTGAAAGTATCGCGGCAGCCAATGAAACCATTGACCAGCTTTACCGGCAGATCGCGGAGGTCAAGCGCCCTGAACCGCAGGAATGTTCTTCTGGAGAAGGCTGCGGGAGCTGCACCAGTTGCCAATCTGTTTTAGAGCAGCATTGTCCCCAGTGCGGCGCGGTAGTGCCGGAGGGCGCTAATTTTTGTAACAACTGCGGCGCGCAGCTGTAATTTCCAGCGGCGCCGGAAAATTTGATTTTACCGCAGGGACCGTTGGTTCCTGCGGCATTTTATGAGGTGTGGCACATGATAACCCTTCTTTCCCGTTGGTTGATTCCTAATCGGGACCAAATCAGCGATCCACAGGTTCGGCAGCGCTATGGCGTTTTGTGCGGGGCGGTGGGCATCGGGCTGAATCTGCTGTTGTTTGCGGGTAAATTTTTTGCGGGGGCGGTCAGCGGTTCTATCGCGATTACCGCTGACGCATTTAACAATCTGTCGGACGCCGGCTCCAGCTTGGTGACTATCGTAGGATTCCGTCTAGCGGGACAAAAGCCTGATCCTGCGCATCCTTTTGGGCATGGACGGATGGAATATTTATCTGGTCTGGCAGTGTCCATGTTGATTTTGTTGATGGGAATAGAGTTGGCAAAAAGCTCGGTGGATAAAATCTTTCATCCGGAGCCAGTGGAATTCAGCTGGCTAACGGCGAGCATTTTGGCGGTTTCCATTTTGGTGAAGTGCTATATGGCAATCTATAACCGGTCGGTAGGGAACAAAATTCAATCGGCAGCTATGAAGGCTACCGCCGCTGATAGTCTGAGCGACGCGCTGTCTACTTTGGCGGTGCTGCTGGCTACCCTTGCGGGATACTGGTTCCATATTCAGATCGACGGCTGGGCTGGCGCGGCGGTAGCTTGCTTTATTCTTTACACAGGCTATCGGGCGGCCAAGGACACGATTAGCCCTCTTTTGGGGCAGGCTCCCGACCCCGAGTTGGTGCGAGAAATTGCTCAGACGGTGCTGGAGTTTCCTCCTGTTTCCTCCATACATGATATGATTGTCCATGATTATGGTCCGGGCCGTATGATGATTTCTCTTCACGCTGAGGTGCCTGCTGATGGTGATCTGGTGGAATTACATGATACCATCGACCTGGCGGAGCAGGCATTGCAAAAGAAATTTCATTGTGATGCGGTAATTCATATGGATCCTATTGCCACTAACGATCAGGAGGTGCTGCATATGCGAGGGAAAATGGCCCAGCTGGTGCAGGTGATTGACCGGCGGATCACCATTCATGATTTTCGTATGGTGTCCGGTCCCACCCATACCAACCTGATTTTTGACGCGGCTTGTCCTTTTGATTTAAAACTGACGGATGGGGAAGTGCGGGAAAAGGTAGAAGAAATCGTCGCGTTGTTAGAAGGCGATTATCGAGCGGTAGTAACAGTTGACCGGATTTATGCTTCTGGAGAGCGTCAATAAAAAATGGTGGCGAAATTTTCTCGCCAGAATGGAAAGAAAGGCGGTATCCAATGATAAAGGAACTGGAGATTATCGGAATTCAAATGGATTTTGGCGCATCAAAGCGCGGGGTCAGCATGGGTCCTGCCGCGATTCGTTATGGCGGACTGTGTCAAGGATTGGCGCAGCTGGGATATACAGTCCATGACCGGGGGGATCTGGTACCGCCCCAAGAAGGAGAAAGCCTGCCCGCTTTGCGCAATCAGGGTCAGGTGGTGGAAGCCAACCGGCAGCTGTACCAGGCGGTAAAAGGCGCTTTAGATCGGGAGCGATTCCCCATTGTGCTGGGAGGCGATCACAGTGTTGCGGCAGGGAGCATTGCCGCAGTTTCCAAGCATTATGAATCTCAGGGCGGTATCGGGGTAATTTGGATTGACGCTCACGGAGATTGGAACAACCAGGACACCACTCCCACTGGAAATATGCACGGCATGCCATTTTCGGCGGTATGCGGCTGCGGGCCGGACTGTATGGCTGACTTTGGACAAGGACCGGCGTGGGTAAAAGTCTCCCGGTGTGTCCAGATCGGCGGACGGGACATCGACAGCCGGGAACGTACCAGAATGAAGGAGGCGGG
>CATJIY010000102.1 GCA_949740695.1 uncultured Eubacteriales bacterium | reverse complement strand
CTCGGGAGAAATGGATTTGGCCGTGACCACCCGGCAACACTTTGACCGACTGGCCCCGCTGATAAAGGAACGACTTCCGCTGGCTTCTCTTTGCCTTCAGCCGTCTGAAGCTAGCCTGCTAACGCTGGCCCGGCTGCCTCAAGGCTTGCGGCTGGGAATTTTGGCCCAAAGCCAAGATTTTTTTCAGCAGTGCCGAAAGCTATGCCTGCGCTGCTGCCCAACAGCCGTCTTGCGGGGGCTGTTCCTTCCAGAAGTCCAGGATTTTCACTGGTGCCAAGGCCTGCTCATGCCGGTATCCCTGGAGCAGTTCTGCCCGTCTGAAGTTTTAGAACAAATTTCTACTTTCGAGAAACACCACCCTCTTGTCCGGCTGGAGCTGGAACCCGACCAAGGCTCGCTGGATGGACTGGAAGCTTTGCTTCGCCGCACTGCCCGCAGCCGTCGATAAGCCGGAATTTTTTTAGGAATCTTCTGAAAAACCGTCATTTTGTTGAAGGGTTTTTCTTGACAAATGATATAGTCCAAACTATAGTAATAGATATATATCAATCGCGGATTTTCAAAATACTGTTACCAATCATGATCGAGGTGCAACATGGAAAAAAAGAAACTGGTCATCGGCGTCATTGGCGCCGACGTCCATGCGGTAGGCATCCAGATCCTCTACCACGCCTTCACTGACGCTGGATTCGACGTAACCAATCTGGGCGTGATGGTGTCTCAGGAGGAATATATTGCCGCCGCTATCGAAACCAAAGCAGACGCCATCGTCGTCTCCTCCCTCTATGGACAAGGGGAGCTGGACTGCCGCGGCATGCGGGAAAAATGCGATGAAGCTGGCCTGAAGGGCATCCTGCTCTACTGCGGCGGCAACATCGTTATTGGAAAGCAAGAGTTTTCCGATGTGGAAAAACGGTTTAAATCCATGGGCTTTGACCGGGCTTTCCCCCCGGGAACCGCGCCAGAAACCACCATCGCCGCCCTAAAGGAGGACCTGGGGGTCCAGGATTGACCTATGGGCGCCGTACTGCTCATTGACTTTGGCAGCACTTATACCAAGGTAACTGCCGTTGATGTGGAAAACGAGCGCTTGCTGGGGACGGCGGCAGCATATACTACCATTCAAACCGATATTAACGATGGGCTGGCAAACGCTCTTGCTTTACTGGAACAAACCACCGGACCGCTGGCTTTTTCCGCCCGGTATGCCTGTTCTTCAGCGGCGGGAGGGCTGCGAATGGCGGTCTCCGGCCTAGTGCCTGAACTGACCGCTGAGGCGGCCAAACAGGCCTCCCTGGGAGCGGGAGCCAAGATCGCAAAAATCTATTCTTATGATCTTACCGAGGATGACGCTGAGGAAATCGACCAACTCCAGCCAGATATTTTCCTGCTGGTAGGAGGCACTGATGGAGGCAACACCGCTACCATCTTAAACAACGCGAAAATGTTGGCCACCTGTAAACGGGACTTCCCTGTGGTAATCGCAGGCAACCGCTCGGCAGCCCGTCAATGCCAGCGTTATCTGGAGGGACGGGAGACCTATCTCTGCGAAAACGTCATGCCCCGGTTTGGTCAATTGAATATCGAACCGGCCCAAAGCCAGATTCGCGCTTTGTTTTTGCGCCGGATCATCCAAGCAAAGGGACTTTCCAAAGCCACCGAGTTGATTTCCGGTATTCTGATGCCCACGCCTTCCGCCATGATGCGGGCCATGCAACTGCTGGCCGAAGGGTGCGAGGGAGAAAGCGGCATTGGTGATCTGATGGCCCTGGATGTGGGAGGCGCTACCACCGATGTGTATTCTATCGCGGAGGGCATGCCCCAGGACGCCACCACCGTCTATAAAGGGTTGCCGGAACCTTATATCAAGCGGACGGTAGAAGGGGATATCGGCATGCGGTACAGCATCCATGGAATTGTGGAGGCTGCTGGACTGAGCCGGGTCGCTCAACTGGCCGGCTTGGAGCCGGCGCAGTTCCAACAGATGACTGATCATCTGGCCTCCCATACTGACGAAATTCCTCAGTCAGAGGATTGGGAGCGGCTGGATTTTGCCCTGGCGTCTATGGCCTGTGAAACAGCGGCCCGCCGCCATGCCGGCACCACCGAAGAAGCTTATACGATGGCGGGAAAAGTCTTTGTACAAACGGGTAAAGACCTGCGGCAAGTGCGACAGCTGGTGGTTACCGGCGGAAGCCTCATTCATACCAAGCGTACCGGAGAGATCGCCGCTCACGCCTTTTTTAGCCCGGCGGACCCCATGTCTCTCCGTCCGATCAAAGCCCGCGTCCTGGTGGACCGGCGATATATCTTAGCGGCGATGGGCCTGCTGGCGGAGCATCACCCCCAGGCAGCGCTGCGTATTATGAAAAAGGAGCTAATACCTGATGGATATTCAAAATAAACGCATCCCAGAGGATGAATTTCAGGCCCTCCGCAAAGAGGTCCTCACCCAATGGCCCACCGGCAAGGACGTGAACTTCCAGGAAGCGGTAGACTATCACAAAGCTATGCCAGAAAACCGGATTTTTGGTAAAAAGCTGCTCCGCGCCAAGGCAAATGGAGACACTCTGATTCAGCCCCGGGCCGGTGTTGCTCTGCTGAAGGAACACATTGAACTGCTCAATTATCTTCAGGACAAAGGCGAAGCTGATTTGCTGCCCACCACCATCGACAGCTACACCCGTCAGAACCGGTATGAAGAAGCAGAAAACGGAATTCGAGAGTCCATTCATAATAGCCGCAGTATGCTCAATGGCTTCCCTGCGGTCAACCACGGCGTTTCAGCCTGCCGGCAGCTGATTGAAAGCCTGCACACGCCCGTTCAGGTGCGGCACGGCACTCCCGACGCCCGGTTGCTTACTGAGATCACCTATGCCGGCGGCTTTACCAGCTACGAAGGCGGCGGTATTTCCTACAATCTGCCCTACGCCAAAAACGTTCCTATGGAAAAAACCATTCGAGACTGGCAATATGTAGACCGGCTTACCGGTATGTATGAAGAAGCCGGAGTTTCTATCAATCGGGAACCTTATGGCCCGCTGACCGGCACGTTGGTGCCCCCTTGCGTTTCCAACGCGGTGGCCATCATTGAAGCGCTGCTGGCTGCCGAGCAGGGTGTTCGCAACATTACCGTAGGTTATGGTCAGTGCGGAAATTTGGTCCAGGATGTGGCCGCCATCCGCACTTTGGAAGAGTTGACAGACGAATATCTGGAAAAGAACGGTTACACCAATGTGGACGTGACCACCGTATTCCATCAATGGATGGGCGGTTTCCCTGCCGACGAAGCAAAAGCTTTTGGCGTGATCTCCTGGGGTTCGGCTACAGCCGCTTTGAGCAAAGCTACCAAGGTCATTGTCAAAACCCCTCACGAAGCCGCTGGTATTCCCACCATGGAGGCCAACGCTCAAGGTTTGCGCTGCACCAAACAGGTAATTTCCATGCTGCGGGATCAGGTCTGCACCGCTGTGGATTTAGAAGCGGAAAAAGAAATTATCCGCCAGGAGACCCGCTGCATCGTAGACAAATGCTTTGAGCTGCGCGAAGGCCATAGCGCTGTTGGAACTGTCCGCGCAGTTCAGGCCGGTGTGCTGGATATTCCCTTTGCGCCCTCCCGATTCAACGCCGGAAAAATGCTCCCCGCCCGAGACGACAACGGCGCAATCCGTATTTTGGAGACCGGCAATCTGCCCTTCACTCAGGCGTTGAAAGATTTCCATCGGGAAAAAATTGAACAGCGGGCGAAAGCCGAAGGCCGCAAGCCCTCTTTCCAGATGGTGATTGACGACGTTTACGCGATCTCCAAAGGTCGTTTGGTTGGCCGGCCCAAAAAATAATATTGCTTGTACGTGTCTTGGATTTGTGCGTTTTTTGATAGAAAAAAGGAGCGTAATAACTATGAAAATTGTAGATTTGATCTGTTCCGCTGGCCGCACCGGCTTTTATTTTGACGACCAGCGGGCCATCAAGGGCGGCGCTGGCCATGACGGCATGTTTTATGTGGGCGCGCCGGTAACCGATGGCTTTACCGCCGTGCGTCAGCCCGGCGAATCTATTTCAGTAATGTTGGTGCTGGAGGACGGTCAAGTTGCCTATGGCGATTGTGCCGCCGTTCAATATTCCGGCGCCGGCGGACGGGATCCCTTGTTCCTGGCTCGGGATTTCATCCCCATCATTGACCAGCATATCAAGCCCCAGCTGGTAGGCAAGGAAGCCGACGACTTTCGCGGTCTGTGCAAGATGATGGAGGCCATTCAGGTAAATGGTAAGCGGCTGCACACCGCCATTCGCTACGGTCTTTCCCAAGCCATTTTGGACGCAGTAGCAAAAGCTACTGGCCGTTTGATGTGCGAAGTGGTAGCCGACGAATACGGTTGCACAGTTTCGGACAAGCCCATTCCCATCTTTACCCAGTCGGGCGATGACCGGTATAACAATTCCGACAAAATGATTATCAAGGGTGCTCAGGTCCTTCCTCACGCTTTGATTAACAATGTAGAAGAAAAGCTGGGTAAAAAAGGCGAAAAACTGGCCGAGTACGTGGGCTGGCTGCGGGATCGCATCCTGACCAAACGGCTTCAACCCGATTATAATCCAGTGCTGCACATTGACGTTTACGGCACCATCGGCGCTGCCTTTGGCAATCATAACTACAAGGCCATGGCTGACTATATCTGCTCTTTAGAAGAGATCGCCAAGCCCTTGCATCTGCGGATTGAGGGTCCTATGGATTGCGACTCCACTCGAGAAGCTCAGCTGGAAGCGTTGGCTGGCTTGACCGCAGAGCTGGACGCTCGCAAGAGCACCGTTGAGCTGGTGGCCGACGAGTGGTGCAATACGCTGGAAGATATTAAGCTGTTTGCCGACCACAAGGCTGGCCACATGGTCCAGATCAAGACCCCTGACTTGGGCGGCATCAACAACACGATTGAGGCCGTTCTCTACTGCAAAGAAAAGGGTATTGGCGCCTATCAGGGCGGCACCTGTAACGAGACCGACCGTTCGGCCCAGGTGTGCGTCAACTGCGCCATGGCCACCCAGCCGGTGCAGATTCTAGCCAAGCCTGGCATGGGCGTGGACGAGGGTTTCATGATCGTCTATAATGAG
>CATJIY010000101.1 GCA_949740695.1 uncultured Eubacteriales bacterium | reverse complement strand
CTCGGTGGCCCGAGTGGGTTTGCTCACCAGAACAAAGGGGCAGACCGAGGGTATTCAAATTACTGTTGAGGGAGGAGAAGAGACCGGTTATGGGGAAACCGGTTGCCCGGTGGGCACTACTGTGGTAATTCGAGATCTGTTTTTTAACGTTCCGGCTCGCTCGAAGTTTTTAAAAAAAGACGCCACCGAGGGGGCTTACGTGGAGCAGGTGGTGACCCAGATCGCTATTTCCAGGCCCCAGGTGGCTTTTCAGCTGATGAAAGAGGGGCGGGAATGTTTGTCCACGCCTGGTGACGGCAAGATGCTCTCGGCCATCTACGCCGCCAACGGTCGGGATCTGGCTGGACGGATGCTGGCATTATTGGGGACTATGGGCGACATCCGCATCAGCGGATATATTTCTCCCCCTGATGTGACCCGAGCCTCCCGCAACCAGCAGAATTTTTTTATCAATGGGCGTTGGGTGCGTTCCCGCACGCTTACCGCCGCGTTGGAAGAGGGTTATCGAGGGCGGCTGATGAACGGCCGGTATCCCTTGTGCTATTTACAGTTGGAGCTACATCCCGCCGCATTAGATGTAAACGTCCACCCCGCTAAAATGGAAGTGAAATTCTCTCGGGAGAAGGAGGTCTTTTCTGCGGTTTACCACAGTGTGGTTTCTGCTTTGGAAGGCAACGACGACCTGGTTAGCCTGAAAGGAGCGCCCTCGCGGGAGCTTCCCCGGGAGGAGCGGTTCACTGGAGAGCAGCAGGAAATTCCTATCGTGGAAAGCCGGCTGCCCCGGCCGGTCCCTACGTTGCCAGAGACCTTCCGTTCCACCCAGCGGCAGGTGGCCAGTGGAACGCAACTGGTTTACCGAAGCAGCGGGGAGCAGGCAGCGTCTTCGCCTTTGGCCGAACCTGGCCGGTCTGGTTCGGGCGCCAGCCGGCCGGCAGCGCCTCCTTATGCCACCAGTCCCCGCCATACGCTTCGATTGCGGCCCGAGGTGGCGGATGAAGAGGCGTTGCCAGAGGCTCCGCCGGTTTCTGCCCCAGTGTGCTCCAGCGTATCCCAAGAGGAAGAACCGTCTCAGCCGCCTGCCCAGGGAGACCAAGGCGTTCGGATTGTGGGGGAGTTGTTTCATACTTATATTTTGGGAGAGAATCAGGAAGGCCTTTGGTTGATTGATAAGCATGCCGCTCATGAGCGGATGCTTTTTGACCAATTGAAGGGTCAGCTTGGCCAGCAGTCTGTCCAATTGCTGCTAGAACCCCAGGCTGTGGCCCTGGCGCCCGGGGAAAAGGCGATTTGTCTAGAAAAGCGGCGTCTATTGGAACGGGCGGGCTTTTCTCTGGAGGATTTTGGCCCGGGCGGATTGTTGGTGCGGGGCGCGCCCATGTATTTGGAGCCCAAGGATATCCCCTTTGTGTTGTCTGATTTGGCAGAGCGGCTGCTGAATTTTCGGGGTGGGGAAAACGAGCTGCTGGAAGAACTGTTGAAAAGTATAGCCTGCAAAGCAGCGGTCAAAGCGGGTATGATTACCGACCTTGTGGAGCTGCGGCAGTTTGCAGAAAAGGTGCTTTCCCAGGATGGGGTGCGTAATTGTCCCCATGGCCGGCCCTGCGTCGCTTATATCAGCCGGTATCAGCTGGAAAAGCTGTTTAAGCGAGTGCTATGAGCAAGCGGATTTTGGTGATTTGCGGGCCTACCGCTTCGGGAAAGACCGGCCTTGCTATTGACCTGGCCCGGCGGCTGAATGGGGAGATTGTTTCGGCAGACTCCATGCAAATCTACCGGCGGCTGGAAATTGGCACTGCAAAACCAACCCCTCAAGAACGGGAAGCGGCGCCCCATTATATGTTGGATGTAGCCGACCCCGGGGAGCAATATTCGGTTTCCCGTTATGTGCGGGAGGCCAGCGGCTGGGTGGAGGATATTTTATCCCGAGGGAAGCTGCCCATTGTTTGCGGAGGCACCGGACTGTATATCAATGGATTGATTCAGGGTGAGGATTTTCCAGCGTCCGGAGCGGATACCGGCCTGCGGGAAAAATTAGAGCGGGATTGGCAGGAGAAAGGCCCGGCGGCAATGCTGTCTTGTTTGGAGCAGATTGACCCGGAATCTGCCCGCCGGCTGCCTTTGGGAGATAAGCGGCGGATTCTTCGGGCGTTGGAGATTTACGGCTCTACCGGGATTACTATGACCGAGCATAACCGCCAGTCTAAGGAACGGCCGCCGCGTTATGATCCGGTGATGATCGGTCTGACCTGGGAACCCCGTGGGTTGCTTTACCAGCGTATCGACCAGCGGGTGGATCAGATGTTGGACCAGGGGTTGGAGCAAGAAGTCCGGCAGCTTCAGTCGGAGGGACTGTTGCTGGGAACAGCCGCCCAAGCCATTGGTTATAAAGAATTGTTAGCTTATTTTCGGGAAGAAGTCACATTGGAGCAAGCGGTCGGTTTGATCCGGCAGAAATCCCGCAACTATGCCAAACGCCAGCTTACCTGGTTTCGGCGGGATGAGCGGGTGCATTGGATTAACGGCGCCGGCGGTCCGGAAAGAACCCTACAGGAAACGACAAATTATTTGCGGCCCATCCTCTATAATGATGTTGTCAAATCCTGAGCTTTCCCCTCGAAGGGAAGGCGCTCATTAGAAAAGGGGAATCTCATTATGGAAAACAAATGCAGTTTACAGGACGTATTTTTGAATGAAGCCCGGAGGGAGCGCATGCCGCTGACCCTCTTTCTCACCAATGGCTTTCAGCAGCGGGGTACGGTAGTATCCTTTGACGGCTACACGGTCTTGCTGGTCTTTGAGGGAAAGCAATATCTGATCTATAAACACGCCATTTCTACCATCATTCCTCAACGGATGCTGCATGTAGGTCAGGAGTGAGAGAGGGCCCGGAGGGCTGGCCCAAGGAGCGATTATGAAACGGTTTCGGTTTACCACATGGATTACCGCTTTGCTATTGCTGGCGGCGCTGTGCTACATTGGCTATCAGGTTGCCGCAAACCTGTCCCATAGCATCCAAACCATGGACGCCATGGAGGTGACGGTGGAGGAAACAATCTCCGTTCGAGGCTGGTTTATCCGGCAGCAGACAGTGGTGGCAGGCGGCAGCGGCAGCGCCGCCGAATACCTGGTGGAAGATGGGGAAAAAGTAGCCCAGGGGCAACCATTGGCGGTGTTTTTTTCTGGAGACGAAGCCCGGTTGTCCTATCGGGAAACCGATCTTTTGAGACAGCGCTTGTCCGCGTTGGAATACGCTTATTCCATGGTAACCAGCGGTGTGGACAGTCTGAAAATGGATGAGCTGATTTTTGATAATATCGAATCTATTTCTCGCCGGCTTTCCCAGGGAGAAGCGCAAGTAGATAGTGAATACAGCGCTATGCAGCAACTGGTAGCCAGCCGGGGCGCTACCGAAAGCGACCGGGAGAATTTTGAGACGCAGATTGATCTTTTGCGTCAAGAAATTGCGGAAAATCAGCGTGCTCATGACGCCGCCAGCACCAGATTGAAAGCCCAGGTTTCCGGCTATTTTGCCGGCGGGCTGGACGGATATGAAACCGTCCTTACTCCACAGATGCTGGACACCTTGACCCCCGCGCAGCTCAGTAATCTTCAGCCTCAAATCCAAGAGGGATTAGGGAGCATCTCTACCGGTTTTTGCTGGTATTATGCGGCAGTGTTGACCGAAGAAGAAGCTGCCCAGCTGCGGGGGAGGGAAAGGCTGGAGGTTTCCTTTCACGAGCTTTCCGTCGAACCGCTAGAGATGGAGGTTTACCGGTTGGATACCGGGGCGGACGGACAAGCTGTCCTGATTTTGAAAAGCGACCGGATGGAAAAGGCTTATATTACCGCAAGGGAACAGGATATTGATATCGTGGTGCGGCGGCATACTGGGTTGCGTATTCCCAGCCGGGCGTTGCGTCAGCAGGAGGGTCAATGGGGCGTTTTCGTACTATCGGGTAGTCTGGTTACTTTTAAGCCAGTGCAGTGGAGTTACTCTACTGAAAGCTATTTTTTGATTCCCAGCGCCGCTAGCGCCCGGGAGGGGCTTTACCGGTATGATCGGGTAATCCTTCAAGGGAAGAATATCGTGGATGGGATGATCTTATCCCAGGGAAACCGGTGAAAACCGTAAATATTCTGGCAAATTTTCCCCTGCCGCTTGACAGTAGACAGGAAAAAAGGCATAATGAAAATACTTGTGGAGCTGCTGGCGATCTCCGGCGCTTCCATCGGAAGTAAATCCCTATCGCGGGGCGGAAAAGAACGGCGAAAGCTGCGGCTTGGCCACCTAGGGTGAAAGGAGCATATCAGATGAGTTTTATGGATGACCTGAAGCGTTGGGCCAAGGGCGAAGACGACGATGATTTGGACGACGAGGAGCTGGAGGCGTTAGCGTCTTCCGGGCCGGGCCGTAGCCGAACTGTGCAGTCAGAAGAGTCCTCCAGCGGCGCGATTCCCATCACCGATTTTCGCCGGGGCAATGGGAATAAGGTGGTCAATATCAATGCAACCACTCAACTTTCGGTGGTACTGGTCAAGCCGGAGAAGTTTGACAACGCGGTGGACATTGCCGATCATTTGCGGGAGCGGCGCACGGTGGTGCTCAATCTGGAGCAGACCAATAAGGATGTGGCCCGCCGGTTGGTGGATTTTCTCAGCGGAGTAACTTATGCCCAGGATGGCAAGATTAAAAAGGTGGCCAACAGTACTTTTATCATTACGCCCTATAATGTGGATATTTTGGGCGATCTGATTGATGAGCTGGAAAATAACGGCCTTTACATTTAGAAATCTGTGTTGACAAATAAGCCGGATAAAAGCGCGGGTGCGATATCCGGAAAGAGATTTCCAAAGATATCCCCCCAGATCGGCAGGTGAACGGCTTGCGTATTCAACGGGGATGGCTAGGAAATACAAGCGGTTAAACATAGGTTTCAGGACGCTTTTTCAAAAGGGTCCGTTGGCCTTGCTGGCGGTTTTTCGCCGGCCTGTACCGAGCAAAGGAGCAAAACTGTGGGTAATATCAATTTTTTTGTGCGGCGGGTTGCCTTGCTGCTGATTCAGGTCATGCAGGCTCTGATGTTGGTGATGGCGCTGATGTCCTGGATTCCCCAGCTGCGTCAGACCCGGTTGTATGAGGTGATCTCCATGGTGGTGGAGCCGGTAATTGATCCTTTCCGGCGGCTCCTGTACCGTATCCCGGGAATGGATCGTTTTCCGCTGGATCTTTCTTTTTTAGCGGCCTGGTTGGCGTTGTCTTTGTTGGCCGGATTGCTTTGAGGAAATGGAGCGGGACGGAGCGGCAAGCCTGAGAAAAGCGGCCGGAGGGGAGCGCCTTTCCGGCGTTTTCCTGTTTCCGGGGTGG
>CATJIY010000100.1 GCA_949740695.1 uncultured Eubacteriales bacterium | reverse complement strand
AGGAAGCCTAACCGAAGTCAGACTTCCTCAATCGTCAGAACAAACCCGAAACAGTGCTTCACGAAAAACATAGGGTTCGGATTTGCACATTCTGGTGGACTCGAAGGGGATCGAACCCTCGACCTCTGCGATGCGAACGCAGCGCTCTCCCAGCTGAGCCACGAGCCCGTAACTATTTCTATTATACGCAATTCTAGAGAAAAAGTAAAGCCCTTTTGCAAAAAAAATCCGCATAATCTTTTTCTGCCGTTTCAAACTATCTCTAAAGAAGTTTATCGCGGGAAAAGTCCGGCGGCAATTTTTATAAGGAGGGACTTGGCTTGCTAGTACCCTTTATTCGGACGGTAATCTTATATTTGACAATTATTTTAGCGGTGCGGCTGATGGGTAAACGGCAGGTAGGAGAAATGCAGCCCGCCGAGCTAGTCATCACCATTTTGGTTTCGGCAGTGGCGTCGGTGCCAATGCAAGATATGGATATTCCTTTGGCCCATGGCGTAATTCCAGTGCTTACCTTGATTGCCGCCGAAGTGTTGATTTCAGCGATAAGTTTAAAATGTGTCCCCCTGCGGCAGTTGCTTTCCGGCAAGCCAGTACCAGTGATTCGGGAGGGTGTGGTGGACCAGGCCGCTTTGCGGCAGTTGCGGTTGAGCTTGGATGATCTTTTTGAGGATTTGCGGCTGAATGGGGTTTTCGATTTGCGACAGGTGGCTTTTGCCCAGGTAGAGACAAACGGCCAATTAAGTCTGTTGCTGCGGACCGAGCAAAGCCCTGCCACACCCAAGCAACTTGGCCTGCATCCTGAGCAGCCGGGGCTGCTGCGGGTACTGATTTCCGATGGTCGGCTGGATGCCAATGCATTGACTGAACTTGGACAGGGGAAAGACTGGTTGTCCAGTGTGTTAAAAGCCAACGGCGCCCAACGGCCGGAGGATGTTTTTTTGTTCTGTGCCGATAATCGCGGGAATACCATTTTCTTTAGAAAGGAGGACAGCCCATGCAGTGGCGGGTCGTGACGGCCGTTTTTTTGCTGGCAGCTATTTTTCTTGGGGGATTGGCGGCCCGAAGCTGGGTAGATCGGCTGTGCCGTGATACCGAGCAACCGCTGGAAGCTCTGTGGGATCAGATGCAAAGCCGTCAGTATGATCCCGATCTGTTATCACTGGCAAGGGAACGCTGGGAACGGGGGCTTCCGGTACTTTCCAGTTTGGTGGCCCACGATAGGCTGGAGCAGGTTAGCCGCCAGTTGGCGCAAGCGGAAGGATTTTTGATGATGGGCGAATTGGACGAATGTTCCGCCCAGCTGAGTGAGATTCAGTATTTGTTGACTGCTATTCGAGAATATGACCATATTACGCTTCAGTCGGTCTTTTAAAGATCTTAGGCATGAGGTTTGCGTGGCGTAGCTGCATGAAAGGATTATTAAAATAGTTTTTATTGAAAACATCAAACGTTTTTGTGTAAATTGCTGGAATTTTAAGAATATTTTTGTGCGTTTTGCCAGTGTTGTTAAAAAATGATTCATATTTCTTGCATTTTATTCCTGCTCGTGTTATCATAATTTTAGAATAAATGCGTAATTTATCGCCTGATTTTGGATGAAATTGGGCTGTTTGCGCAAACAAAAGGAGGATATCTATGGAATTCATTGCAGATGTCAACTCAGCAATCAACGATTTCGTCTGGGGACTTCCCATGATGGTACTGATCCTGGGAGCGGGCATTTACCTGAGTATCCGTTGCGGCTTCCCCCAATTTGCTCATTTCGGGCACATCATGAAGAACACGCTTGGCAAAGCCTTTGAAAAGACAGATAAAAAAGAGGGCGCCGTTTCTCCGTTTAAGGCAATGTGTACTGCGCTGGCAGCGTCTATCGGTACCGGAAATATTGCTGGGGTTGGTTCGGCCATCGCCATTGGTGGTCCCGGCGCGGTTTTTTGGATGTGGATATCCGCACTTTTGGGGATGTGTACCAAATTTTCCGAGGTTACGCTGGCCGTTAAATTCCGGGAGCGGGATGAAAAGGGAGATCTGGTGGGCGGCCCGATGTATTACATTAAAAATGGCTTGGGCAGCAGTTGGAAATGGTTAGGCGGCGTATTTGCCGTATTTGGCGCGTTGGCCGCTTTCGGAATTGGGAATATGACCCAGATCAATACCATAGCCGGCACGGTCAATAAAGCGATTTCTGAGTTTACCGTGACCAGCGAGAGTCAGCAGACCATCATCGCATGGGTGGTTTCTATTATTTGCGCTGTGGTGGTGGCAATCGTTTTGTTGGGCGGTATTCAGCGGCTGGCCGATGTGTGCGCGCTGTTGGTACCGGTTATGGCGGTGATTTATATTGCAGCCGCTTTGATCGTTATTGTAGTAAATATTACCGCTATTCCCCATGCTTTTGGCGCGATTTTCAAGGGCGCTTTTAATCCTGCGGCGGTAGCCGGCGGATTGGTGGGCGTAGGCATCAAAACTGCGCTTACCAAAGGCGTTGGCCGGGGTATTTTTTCCAACGAGGCCGGCCTTGGCTCTGCGCCCATTGCCCATGCGGCCGCTGATGTGGATCATCCGGTGAAACAAGGCATTTTTGGTGTGTTTGAGGTTTTTATGGATACCATCGTGGTATGTACGATGACGGCTTTGGTAGTGTTGCTGGGTGTTGGCGTGGAAAATATCCCCTATGGCACCGAGCCGGGCGCGGCTCTGACTATCGACGGCTTTATGTCGGTATTTCCCGGTAAGATTTCGGCTACTGCGGTGGCGATATGCCTCGCTTTGTTCGCTTTATCTACGGTTCTTACTTGGTCCATGTATGGTACGCGCTGTGTTCAGTTTTTGATGGGATATAAAGCCTCCAAGGTGTATCAGATTATTTTCTGTTTGTTTGCCTGTATTGCCGGTGCGGTAAAGCTGGAGCTGGCTTGGAACATTGCCGACACTCTGAACGGGCTGATGGCTATTCCCAATTTGCTGGCGCTGTTATTGCTCAGTCCGGTGGTTATCAAATTGACGAAGGAATATTTTGCGGGCGTCAGAATCAGAAAGCGCAGTTAAGTTGCTGCTTGCTTCCAACATTAACAATATAGGTTTCGGGCCGTGCTTTGCAAAGAGCGCGGCCCGGAGTTTTCTTATGGACTGGGCTTGATTCTTGGTCTGGGCTGTGGTATTCTGGACACAACGAAACAGCCGCCTCAAAAGGATTTTTATTGTTGCGGCGGCTGACCTACGAATATAAGGGTTGAAAACGAATAATGGAGGTTTTTCAAATGGAGCAGCGCTATGTGGATTACATGATGGAGCAAATGAAATCTTTGTTGGCCATTGATAGTCCCAGCGGTTATACCCGGGAGGTTCAGGATTATGTGGCAGGGGAGTTGACGCGGCTGGGCTTTTCGCCCGAAATTCCAGTTAAGGGCGGGGTTCGCGCACACCTGGGCGGGCAGGGTGATCCTATTTTGTTGCTGGCCCATGTAGATACTTTGGGCGCGGTGGTAAAAGAGATCAAGCCCAGCGGACGGCTGAAGCTGGTGAAGGTGGGAGGCCTCCAAGCAAATAATGTGGAGACGGTCAACGTTCGGGTTCATACTCGATTTGACGGAATCTATGAAGGCACGATTCAGCTGGAAAACGCTTCGGCCCATGTAAATCCCACTGGAGTTTCCTCCAGTGTACGGGATTTTGATAAAAATATGGAAGTGGTGTTAGACGAGGACGTCCGCAACGCCGCCGATACGGAAAAGCTGGGCATCCGCCCTGGAGACTTTGTCTGTCTGGAGCCGGGCTTCACTGTTACCAGCAAAGGATATATCAGGAGCCGCTTTTTGGATGATAAAGCCAGCGCCGCTGTTTTGCTGGCCCTGGCAAAGTATATTCAAGAGAAAAAGCCCGCGCTCAAGCGCTCCATTTGGATTAGCTTTACCGTCTATGAGGAGATTGGTCACGGCGGAGCGGCGGGGATCCCGGAAGGCATTACCGAGATGATGAGCGTGGACATGGGCTGTGTGGGTCAGGGGATCGCCTGCACCGAAAAGCAAGTGGCAATCTGCGCCCGAGATGCCGGTGGTCCCTACAATTACGAGTGTACCACCGCCCTATTGAAAGCCGCTATTGACAACAAGATCGACTATGCCATGGATGTTTATACCAATTACAGCTCAGACGTGGATGTTTCCTTGAAAGCGGGCTACGATGTGCGCCATTGTCTCATCGGGCCAGGCGTTTACGCCTCTCATGGCTATGAGCGTACGCATATTGACGGACTGAAAGCTACCTACGACCTGCTGTCCGCCTATCTGCTGTAAGACGGGAAAAGGAGAACGTCCCGATGACCTATCAAGAGGTTTTGGAAGCAGCCCGGACTTGCATCGGGCCATATTGCAAAGCTTGTTCCGTATGTAACGGTGTTGCCTGTAAAAACACAATTCCCGGTCCAGGGGCAAAAGGCCAGGGCGTGGGTTTTGTCCGCAACTATGACGCATGGCAAAAGATTGCGGTCAATATGGATACCATTTGTGAAAATCGCCCGGTGGACGTATCCCGCGTTTTCTTTGGAAAGAAGTTGGCGCTGCCGGTGTTTGCCGCTCCAGTGGGGGCGATGCAACTACATTACGGAGACAAGTACAACGACCTGGAATACAATGCATTGCTGGTCTCGGCCTGTGCTCAAGTGGGGATTGCCGCTTTTACTGGCGATGGCGTCGACTCGGCCGTTATGGAGGGCGCAGCGCAGGCCCTGGCGCAAAATCGGGGAATGGGGATTCCTACGATTAAGCCCTGGGACTTAGAGACCATTCAGAAAAAACTGGCCTTGGTTCAGCCGGTTAGCCCGTTGGCGGTGGCGATGGATATTGACGCGGCTGGCCTACCATTTTTGAAGAACCGTCAGCCTCCCGCCGGCAGCAAAACGGTGGAGGAATTGAGTCAGATCGCCCAACAAACGGGAAAACCCTTTATTCTCAAAGGTATTATGACGGTAAACGGCGCACGAAAAGCGTTGGAGGCTGGGGCTTCTGCCATTGTGGTTTCCAACCATGGAGGCCGGGTACTGGATCATTGTCCGCCCACCGCTCAGGTGTTGCCTGTCATCGCGGAGGCGGTAAAGGGTAAGATGACCGTCTTGGTGGACGGCGGCATCCGCACTGGCATGGATATTTTCAAAGCGCTGGCCTTGGGGGCCGACGGCGTACTCATTGCTCGTCCGTTTGTTACCATGGCGTATGGTGGCGGAGCTGAAGGGGTCCGGCTCTATGTGGAAAAGTTAAAAGACGAGCTGGCTGATACTATGGCCATGTGCGGGGCGCATACTCTAGAAGAAATTACTTCAGAGATGGTTCAGTGCTGTTGACCGCTAGGAATCATTTGTCGTCGGGTTCCACAGAAAGAAAGCCTGCTGGCTAAATGAGGTATTTCTTTGTGATAAATAGGAATGACAGAGCGGGCTTGTTAACGTTTTTCCTCGCCGTAGCGGTAAATTCGTCCACAACGGGGGCAGGCGAAACGGCGGCTGCTGGCGAGCCGCAGAGGAGCCGCTGATTTTTTGCAGTAGGGGCACCGCAGTTTAAATGCGCGTAATGCCTGGGATCCGAGGACCAGCGCCAAAGCGGACGCCGCCCAAAAGAATTCGCGGCCGGTTCCCCGCATAGCGCTGTAGGGCGCTCCCAGCAGAGCAATCATTCCCGCGGCCAAAAGAGCTAGGCAAATCAGGGACCATCTGCGGCTGACTGTTTTTTCCTGATGGAGAAAGGGGTCTGGAAGCGGCTCACATTTTACTGGTTTGGTCCGGTCAAAAGTAATAGACCAGCCTTGGCCAGGTTCTCGCTGCCAGTCGTAACGGCTATTCATACTATCAGGATACAGGGCAGCCATGACGGTGGCAATCACTCCGCCGTGGGTAATTAGAATGGCGTCCCGGCCATCTTCCAGCAGCGCTTGAAAAGCGGGGAGTACCCGGTTTGCCACATCCTCTCCGCTTTCTCCGTTGGGGCAGCGGTTGCGGGCGTTATCGCCGGAGAGCCACTGCTGATAGTCAGTCCGATTTTTTAGCTGCTCATAGTTTTGTAGTTCAAAGTCGCCAAAGTCAATCTCCCGAAAGGCGGGCAGGACTTCGTATTCGGTTGCTCCATACAGAATTTCGGCGGTCTGCCGGGTACGGAGCAGGCCGCTGACGCACAGCCGCCGTCCTTCAGCCAGCGAGTAGCCGCCCTTTTCCACCAGCAGGCGTAGAGCCTCCTGTCCTTTCGGGCTAAGGGGAAGATCAGACTTTCCGCAATAAAGCTTTTGTTCATTTGCGATGGTGGATCCATGGCGAATCAGATCAATCTGTTGCATTATTTTAACCTCTGGGGCAGCCCGCAAAAAATTCTAGTAACTGTATCGGCCTGTTGCGCCAGGGCGGAAAGCATCCGGCCGCAGCCCTCCCGCCAAGCTCGTTCCTGAGCGGATAGAGGCACCACGCCACAGGAAATATCATCGCAGATCAGGACCGCCGTCGCCCACTGGTTTTGCCAGGCAAAAATAGCTGCTTCCGGCGGCTCTCCCAGATGCAAACAGGCCAATGCGTAATTTTCCAGATGGGTGATACACCGGTGAGAAAAATCGGGATTCCCCGTTTCGCCGCAGACAAAAATATCTCCTTCAGTCAGTCCAAATTGATGAATGGCCCACTGGGTTTTTCCCTGAAAGGCCCCGCCTATCACCAAATCCATAAATCTTCTCCTTTTATATTAGAATCAGCGCCGCTACGCCAGCCAGTTCTCCCACTGTTAGAGCGAAACCCGATACATCTCCAGATATGCCTCCCAATTGCCGGGCGCCATACCAGACCGCCAGTCCATAACTTGCCGCGCCAATCAAAGGAGCCATACCCTGCCAGCCCAGCAGCGCCAGTGGAAATCCAACCGATAAAAGCAGACAGGCCACCGGCAAAGGCAGCGGCTTTTGAATGGTTTGGTAGCTGCCGGCGTATTGGCTGTGGCCCATGGGCTTCATTTTCGTTACGGCAATGGCCGCCGCACCTCGTACGGCCGCAGGGAGAAAAGCCAGCGGGAGCAAAGGCGGCGCCGCTTTTGCTGGAACCGACCAAAGCCCATAACTGAACAAAGCCAGCAACGCCATGCCAATCAGGGCAAAGGACCCTACGTGGGAATCTTTTAAAATTTTTTGCCGGGTTTCTAGATCTCGCCGGGAAAAAATAGCGTCCCAACAGTCCAGATAGCCGTCTAGATGGATGCCGCCAGAAAGCAGCCAGGGAATGGCCGTCATAGCCGCCGCCCACACCGGCTGCGGCGTATTCAACGCGGTTAAACTCCAGGCCAGCGCTGCCCAGAACCCGCCCAATATAGCGCCTACCAGGGGTAGGCAGGCGATCATTCGGGGACGGGCTTGTTCCTTCCAAATCCGTACGGGGCAGGGCAATCCGCAAAACATCCCGAAGCACATCCAAAAGGCGTTCCACCACTGGTTCATACTGGAAGCGCTCCTTTATAAACGACAACTTGTCCAGCACAAAGCTCGGCCACACAGTCACACCGGGCAGCCAGCGCCCGGTCGATTTGGGCAAGACTCTGACGATAAGCTTGGGTTAGCCAGTCATACCGGCCGGTATCACAATAGATGGCGTCGCTGACAAAGACGGTGTGTTGGGCCCAGTCCGCCAGGGCAAGCAGCTCGGCTTCGACACGCTTCGGCGCAGCCCAATCTGGTTCAGAACCAGGGAACATAGCGTTTGCCAGCAGCGCGGTAACACTGTCGAATAAAAACGAACCGTTATATTTTTTGTTAATAATACTATGAAAGATAGATTTCCCGCACAAAATTGTGGTGAAGCCCAATCCTTCCCGCTCTTTTTGGTGCCGGGCAATTCGAGCAAAATCCTCCTCGTCTCGGGGGATCATTGTAGCGGCATAGTAACGGGGGCCGATGCCCGCTAGGGAACAAGTCAATTGCTGTGCCAGGGCAGACTTGCCGTTTTTCGCGCCGCCAGAGAGCAGGATCGTCATGAAGGGTCCCCCTTTACGGTAAATTGATCTCCCTGGCGGATTTCTTCTAGATAGTGATCGTCGATGGCCGCTTCTTCAAAAGTAGCCATTTCGTTCATGATAGCGCAGGCCGCCTCGGCCACTAAAAAGGCCAGCGGGCAACCGCTGCCTTCTCCCAACCGCATATCCAGCAATAAAAACGGCCGCAAGCCAAGCTCCTGTATTGCAAGTTGATAGCCGATTTCAAAGGAGGCATGGGAGGGGAAAAAATAGTCTCTGGCTGCT
>CATJIY010000099.1 GCA_949740695.1 uncultured Eubacteriales bacterium | reverse complement strand
CTAGAACCCGTTGCCCAGACCAATATGGCTTCTCTTTCCAGAATATGACTGAAAACAAATGCGTGCAGAATTCATTAAGATATGGTAAAATACTATATTATTCCCGGGAGTGTGCGAAGCGTGAACAACGACAAAATATTTCAAATGGATTTTGGGAAGGTCTACGGGCTTTTGCTGGACAAGGCCGCTAGGAAAGGCCGGACAAAGACCGAAGTGGATGAAATTACCTGCTGGCTGACAGGATACAGCCCAGAGCAATTGGAATCGTTCCGCTTCGCCAACCTCTGCTACGGGGATTTTTTTCGCAACGCGCCCCAACCAAATCCCAATCGGGTACTGATTAAGGGCGTGGTCTGCGGTATCCGGGTAGAGGAAATTGAGGACTCGCTCATGCGGGAGATTCGATATCTGGATAAGCTGATCGACGAGCTTGCCAAAGGGAAATCAATGGAAAAAATCCTACGGAAATAGGAGGAACAGCTATGTGGGTATGTCCCAAGTGCGGGCGTTCATTCAAAAATACAGAGCAGAGCCACTACTGCGGGGACCCTCCCGCGACAATTGAGGCGTATATCGCCTCCCAGCCAGAACAGGCCCAGGACTATCTGCGGCAAATAAACGCCGCCATCAAGGCCAGTATTCCAGAGGCTAAGGAAAAAATCTCCTGGAGTATGCCTACCTATTGGAAAGGCCGCAATCTGATTCAGTTCGCGGCCTCTAAACGACATGTGGGTCTGTATCCTGGCCCAGAAGCTGTGGAGGCATTTATCGGGCGGCTGACAGGGTATCAAACCAGCAAAGGCGCCATCCAACTCCCATACAATAAGCCGCTCCCATTAGAGCTGATTGGGGAAATTGCAAAGTGGTGTGAGAGGAATAACCAGACAGGTTAATGGAAGAACGTGGCGGCATATCTACTATTCTCCCGCAGGGCTGCCGAAAACCGCTAAGAAACAGCGCAATACTGGTCAGCAAGACAGGGCTATACCCGCAAAAACGCAGGGTATGGCCCTGTTGTTTGTTAACCGAAGAAAACAGAAAAAGCAGAGTTGTCATATTCGACAACTCTGCTAATGGCAAGGCCCCCGCTTTGATATACGATTCTGGGCTTGCCTGCTGGCTTTTCAGACAGGGGCGCGAATCCGCCGCAGTGATTTCTGGTGATTTATTCACTGGAAATCTATGAAATAAAAAGAGCTCCCCACATCGTCGCGGCAAGTTCTCTGTCGCCCCGCCGCGCTACGCTTGCCCGACCGATGGTCGGACTGCCGCTCCTTCCCCCACAAAATCCGCCCTACGGGCTGAGCTTTCGCGGGGACTCCAAAGTTGCCGCCTGAGATATGCCAAAAAGAACGACACACTAAAAGTGTGTCGTTCCTGGTGCGGATGAAGGGACTTGAACCCCCATGAAATTGCTTTCACATGGACCTGAACCATGCGCGTCTGCCAATTCCGCCACATCCGCAATTGCAAGAATAATTATACGGCAAATCACGCCAGTTGTCACCCTTTTTTTCAAAAATAATTTTTCTTTTGAGAATCAATCCATTAACCTATTTTCAGTCTTTCGTCGTTCCACCATCTTCAGTGGAATCTAATAGTTCTTCTGCACTGGCTAAGGTTATTTCAGTAATAGCCGCGCCCCCAATAATCCGGGCAATTTCCCGTTTGCGCCCCTCTCGATCCAAAGGAATCACTTGGGTAAAAGTGCGGCCCTGACGCTCTTGCTTCTCAATGAGTAAATGGTGGTCGGCAGCAGCCGCTATTTGGGGCAAATGGGTGATGCAAAGCACCTGCCGTTGCGCTGCCATGGCTTTCAGCTTTTCTGCAACCTTTTGGGCCGCCCGTCCGCTGACCCCAGTATCCACCTCATCAAAAACAGCTGCCATTCCCTGTTCTCCCTGGGATAAAACAGTTTTCATCGCCAACATGATGCGCGAAAGCTCGCCGCCGGAAGCCACTTTGGTCAAAGGCTTCAAGTCCTCTCCCGCATTTGCAGATAATAAAAACCGCACGCTGTCGGTTCCTTTTTTGGTAAATCGGGCCTGCCCTTCCTTGCGAAGATCCTCCACTTCTACAAAAAATCTGGCCCGTTTCAAATCCAACTGTGCCAGTTCATCCTCTATCTTTTGAGCCAAACGTTCCCCCGCTTGCCGCCGCAGCTCATGAAGCTCTCCCGCTTGCTCATATAACTCGGCTCTCAACCGGGCGTATTCTTCCTTTAACTGATCCAGACTGTCATCCAAGTTATCCAAGGTGGCAAGTTCAGATTCCAACGCTGCCAAATATCCCTCCAGCTCGTCAGCAGATACGCCATGTTTGACGCATAATCGGGAAATCAACTCCAACCTGCTTTCGGTCTCCCCCAGCGCCTCAGGCGAAAATTCCTGTCTGGAAAGCACGCCTGCCAAATCGCCGGAAAGCTCCTCCGCTAACAAAGCCAGTTCTCTGACCCGCTTTTCCAGCTGTTCTCCTTCGGCGGTATATTTCGCGCTTTCCGACAGTGCCTTGGCCGCCTGCGCCAATTGGGCGGCAGCCCCCAAACGCTCATCCACGCCATCCATCAATACAGTGGCTTCAGCTAAACCTCGAACGATCTTTTCCCCATTTTGCAGGCGGCGGCGCTGGGCAAGCAGCGCCTCCTGCTCCCCCGGCTTGATATCGGCCTGCCGCAGCTCCTCAATTTGCCCCGGCAGAACTTCTCGCCGGCGCTCTTTTTCCGCCGTACTCATAGATAACGCCTTAATCTTTCGATTTCGTTGCAACACCGATTCATACTGCCGCAGATACTGCGCCAACGCTGCCTCCATCCCGCCAAAGGCGTCCAAATAATCCAAATGAAGCTGTTCGTTCATCAGGTGCTGCCCATCATGTTGGCCATAAACGCTTACCAACAGCTCCCCCAATTCCTTCAGATTAGAAAGCGTAGCGGGACGCCCGTTAATCCGGCATTGATTGCGCCCATCAGCGAAGATCTCCCGCCGCAGCAACAAGGTTCCATCTTCAGCCTCAGCCCCCAATTGTCTGACCAGCGCAGCTACCGGCGGCGCCAACGAACCAAAAGTAGCCGCCACACAGGCCCGGGTCTGCCCTGTGCGGATTAGCTCCCGGCTAATCCGTCCCCCCAGAATCGCGTTGATCGCGTCGATAATTATGGATTTGCCCGCGCCAGTTTCTCCAGAAAGAACGGTCATTCCCTGAAAAAAATCAATATCCGCCTGCTGAATTACCGCGATATTTTCAATATATAAATTGCACAGCATATCCTTCCACTCCCATCAGGAAAGCATTCCAGCCACCAGCTCACAAAAGCGCTCGGCCTCCTCATTGGTACGCAGAATCACTAGAATATTGTCGTCTCCCGCCACTGTCCCCACAATGTCCTGAATCAACATTGCGTCAATGGCGGCTGCGGCCGCGTTGGCCATCCCTACCAAAGTCTTAAGGACCACCAGGTTTTGCGCCCGGTCAACTTTAATAACACACTCCCGAAAAATGTTTTTTAACCGGCTGATGTGGGAAGCGCCGCTTCCCTGATCTGGGGTTGCATAACGATAACCCCCGGTATGGGAAGCCACCTTAACCAACCGCAGATCTTTAAAACCCGAGGGGTGGATGGAACCCAATGACTCCAAGTCTCACTAAAATTCAGAGATCGGAAGAGCGTCGTGTAGG
>CATJIY010000098.1 GCA_949740695.1 uncultured Eubacteriales bacterium | reverse complement strand
TTTCCCCGGTCTTACGGGACCGAACGGCCACCTGGCCTGACTCGGCCTCTTTATCTCCCAGCACCAGCATATAAGGAATCTTTTCCATCTGAGCGTCCCGGATCTTTTTGCCGATTTTTTCGCTGCGCTGGTCCAGGGTACAGCGAACGCCCATGACTTCCAGTTTCTTCAACACTTCCTTGGAGTAGTCCAAAGACCGGTCAGTGATGGGCAGCACCCGTACTTGTTCGGGGGACATCCAGGTGGGCAGCGCGCCGGCATATTTTTCGATCAAGTAGGCCAGCGTTCGCTCATAGCAGCCCAAAGAAGTGCGGTGAATGATATAGGGCCGGACTTTTTTACCTTCCTGGTCGATATAAGCCATGTCAAATTGTTCGGCCAACAGCTGGTCGATCTGGATGGTGACGATGGTATCCTCCTTGCCGAACACGTTCTTATACTGGATATCTAGCTTGGGCCCATAGAAAGCGGCCTCGTCAATGCCGACAGTATAACGCACCTTCAAATCGTCCAAAATACGGCCCATAATGGTCTGAGCCTCGTTCCATTGTTCCGGAGTTCCGATATATTTTTCGGTATTGTTGGGGTCCCACTGAGAGAAACGGAAGGAACAGTCCTCCAGCATGCCTACCGTTTCCAGCACATATTTGGCTAGCTCCAAGCAGCCTCGGAACTCCTCCTCCAGTTGGTCAGGGCGGAGGATCAGGTGTCCTTCCGAGATGGTGAACTGCCGCACTCGGATCAGGCCGTGCATCTCACCCGAATCCTCGTTGCGGAAGAGGGTGGAAGTCTCTCCCAGCCGCATCGGCAGATCCCGGTAGCTGCGGCCCCGGTTAAGAAAGACTTGATATTGGAAAGGACACGTCATGGGCCGCAAAGCAAAACATTCCTTGCTCTCGTCTGTTGGGTCGCCCAAAACAAACATGCCGTCCAGATAGTGATCCCAGTGACCTGAAATTTTATAAAGGTCGCTCTTGGCCATCAGGGGCGTTTTGGTCAGCAGATAACCCCGCTTTTGCTCCTCATCCTCGATCCATCGCTGAAGCAGTTGAACCACTCTTGCGCCTTTCGGCAGCATAATGGGCAGGCCCTGGCCGATCACGTCTACGGTGGTGAAATATTCCAGTTCCCGGCCCAGCTTATTGTGGTCCCGCTTAAGCGCTTCAGCTTGGGCTGCCAGATAGGCCTCCAGTTCGTCTTTTTTTTGGAAAGCAGCGGCATAAATCCGATGGAGCATCTTTCGCTTGCTGTCTCCTCGCCAATAGGCTCCAGTGCTGGAGGTCAGGTGAAAAGCTTTCACCCCCGAGGTAGAGGGCAGATGAGGGCCGGCGCACAGGTCTACAAAATCCCCTTGCTTATAGAAGGAAATCACCGCGTCCTCTGGCAAGTCCTGAATCAGCTCCACTTTATAGGGCTCTTCTTTTTCCTGCATGAAAGCGATGGCTTCCGCCCGAGGCAGCTCGAACCGTTCTAACTTCAGCCCTTCCTTGACGATTTTCTTCATTTCGGCCTCAATCTTATCCAAATCCTCTTGCAAAAATGGCTTTTCCCGATCAAAATCATAGTAAAAGCCGTTATCGATGGCGGGGCCGATGGCCAGCTTGGTCTCAGGATACAGCCGTTTGACCGCCTGCGCTAAGATGTGGGAACCGGTGTGGCGCAGGGTCCACTTGCCATCCGGATGCTCCCAGCTTAAGATCTCCACTTGATCCCCCTCCTGGAGAATGGTGGTCAGACTCTGGCGCTTACCGTTGATATGGGTTGCCAAAGCGGCTTTATACAGTTCCGGGGAATGGGCCTTGGCAGCCTCCAGCCCTCGGGAGCCAGCTTCCAGCTCGACGGGCTTTCCGTTAACAGTTACCTTCATTGCAGTTACCTCTCTGTTCTAAAAATAGTTTTGTATTTTTGTTTTGTCTGTTTTTATGAGGGCCGGCGACCCCCATAATCTTCAGGAACAGGGGGCGCGCCCTTCTCATAAAGCGGTTCAGGCTGCGCATATCATTCTCAGGCTCCGCCTGAACCCACAGGCAGGGGAAAAACAAAAAAGCCCCCGCACCTGTTCGGTGCAGAGGCGAAGACACTTCTCCGCGGTTCCACTCTGCTTGCGGCCAAAGGCCGCCGCTTAAATGGCTGGTAACGAAGCCATCCGTCCGGCCCTGGCGGGAAAACTTCCCCTCAGACCGGCTCCTCCCGGGTGGTGGGGCCTGCGGCTGGCGCGGCGGAGATTTTCAGCCGGCGATCTCCGTTCTCTTTCG
Organism: uncultured Eubacteriales bacterium; assembly: GCA_949740695.1. Taxonomy (GTDB): domain Bacteria; phylum Bacillota; class Clostridia; order Oscillospirales; family Butyricicoccaceae; genus UBA4644. The sequence goes on along the minus strand of CATJIY010000098.1, from coordinate 565 downwards.
CGCGTTGGGCGGCGGCCCTTCCCGTTCGTTGGATTTTCCAAGGGAAAACCCCTTAGATTGCAACGATTATATACCGCTGACGAAGGTTTGTCAAGAAAAATCTTTTGGCAAAACTCGCGCAAGAAAACGTCCGCTCGGGTAAAATGGGCCTGCCGGTAAAAAGAAAAAGCGAACAGCAAAGGGCGGCCTGAACTTAAGCGTTATTCCGGCGAACCTGTTCGGCAAATTCTTGGGCCAGCTCGCTCATGGAGCCTTTTTTCCGCCAAACCATATAAATATCCCGCACCATGGGTTGCTCTTCCATTTCAAAGGCCAGCAGACGTTTGGCCCGAATCTCGTTTTCCACCGAGAGGGCGGATAAAATGGAACCCCCCGCGCCCAACGCCACCAGCTCCTGTAAAACCGCCGGGTCAGAAATATAATACCGGGCGTGGATCTTTTTTCCGGTTTGCTCGTGGCGGCTTAAATAATTGTCAATCATCTGCTGGGTGCCGCTGCCCTGGTCCCGAAAAATTAACGGCTGGTTCAGCAGTGCGCGGCCCAGGATTCCTTCGGCCTGCTTGCG
>CATJIY010000097.1 GCA_949740695.1 uncultured Eubacteriales bacterium | reverse complement strand
ATGGCTTACACCAAGAACAACATCCTGATCCAGTCCGCTCAGGCCATGCTGGCTCAGGCCAACCAGGTGCCTCAGGGCGTGCTGCAGCTGCTGCAATAAACCGCTGGTTTCTCTTGGTAAAACCGCATAAACCCAAAACCGGGGGGCGGGCTTCGGCCCGTCCCCTTTTTTACGGAAAGGACGCCGTCTCATGACAACCATTGAAATTGCCCGCCGGTGTGCCGACTTGGAAGCCGCGGCCGACGCTTGCAACGCCTATACCCTGGCTCTTAGTCAAGGGGGGCTAACTCCGGAGGAGCGGCTGGAAGCTGCCGTTTACATCATTCACGCAGGCGGAGCCTATCGCGTCGCCTACACCCAGCTTTACCATCTATATCATGAGGGTCATTTGCGGCAAGCCTGCCTGGACATTATGACCAACGCTTTTTATATCCCCAATCTCAAGCTGCAAAAGACCCGGTATGAAAAAAATTGCGCCGCGCTGGCGAAGTATCCCTATTTGTTTCGGAAGGACTTCCCAAAGTTTGAAGATCTCTGTTTACACTTCTATCCTTTTGACGATAATGGGTATCTGCCTTTCGACCCGGCGAAGCAAGACTTCGGCGGATATGTAAATTACAACCACCCAGTGGTCAGCCGTAATTTCTTTAAAGACTTAGAAAAACCCATCCTGGCAAAGGATGTTTATAGCCAGTATGAACTGGAATATCTCTATGACAACATTCGTCCCAGCGAGGACGTCGGACGTGAAAATCATCTCTATCTTCACTACCAGAGCTGGGAGACCTTTTGCGCCCATCTTCAGGTGCTGAATATACGCCAAATCCTGGAGAAGAAAAAAATCGTCTTCTTGTTTGGGGACGAGCTTTCCCGTTATCCCATCGACTTCAAAGCCGAATATGGGCTGGATTACAGCCAGTATCGGGTGAAAAAGATCGAGGTAAAGGACATTCACCGGCTGATCTGGCATACCCAGCTCTCTTCCGATAACGGCGGCGACTTTTTCAACGAGGTGTTTGACAGCCATCCCAATTTATTGTGCATGCCTTCTATCATGTTTGACAATGTGGAGGAGCTGATCGAGAAGTATAAAACGACTTTCACCGACGCAGAAAAAGCGTTGTCAGAGGGGAGAAATGCCACGGCCAGCTCTCAAACGATGGCAAAGCTGTTTTGGGATAAGGGCCGTACAGATAAAGATATCGTTGCCGGACTGTTTTTAGATCAAACAGATTACATGAAAAATCTGGACCATGGAGCCCGTATTGCGCCCGCCCTGTTTTTCCAACCCCATTTCGCCAACATGGCCTACGACATGACCCACGATGAAAAAGGGCGCACAACGCTGCTGTGCGAGCAGTATGACAGAATTCGCAATTCTTCCGTGTTCAAGGCGTTCAAATACGTCAAGACCTTCACTCCCATGCGGCGCATCACCACCAGCTACGCCGCCACCCTGCGGTGGATGATTGAAAAGAGGGACTCGCTTAATACCAAAGGGGTTATTATCACTGACTTGGCGATGGACCGGGTGCTGAACCGCAGCTTTATGATCGACCCGGAGGACCGGCTATATCAAGACAGCGTCTTGGTTCGCTTTGAAGACGGCAAGACCAATCCCCGGGCCACCTTCACCGCTCTGGCGGCGTTTTTGGATATTCCCTACACCGAGAGCATGACCTATTGCTCGGAAAAAGGCGTCCACGATGTAGAAACCGCCGAGGGCAACGTGGTGGGCTTCGATACCGCCACCGTCTACCGTACCTACGATGATTATGCCACCGACGACGAGCGGGCTTATATTGAATTTTGCCTGCGGGACGCTTACGAGTTCTATGGCTATGACCTCCACTACTATGACGGCGGTCCAGTGGATGAAGAACGGGTGAAGCAATGGCTGGAGGGTTTTACCGGGATCAACAGCCGAATTGCAGCATCCTGGAAAAATAACGTTTTGTCCAATGCCTATTTACACATTGATGGCGCTTCTGTCGAGTCCGACTTGGACGACCAGTTAAAATCGCGTACGACAGATTCCATCCGGGAGAAGTATGACACAATGCGTCTAAAATTGGCCACCCGGCTCATAGGCCGGCCGTACTTCATAAACAAAAACGGCCAACCCCTGCGGATGATGCCCAAGCTGGAGCTGGACCCGGCGCTGCTGGATCAGCCGCTCTACCGTTAAGGAGGTCCCATGAAAAAAGGAACGGTCTATTTTTTTACCGGATTAGCCGGCGCGGGTAAGACCACCATCGGCGGACTGTTTTACCGGCGGCTCAAGCAGAAGAAGTCCAATGTGTTCTGCATGGACGGCGACGCTATGGACGGGGTTTTTGAACGAACCGGCTACTCTACCGCCGCCCGCCTGAAGGATGCAAAAGCCCAGTTTCGCCTTTGCCGCGCCCTGTCTGAACAGGGCATCGACGTGGTGATGTGCAGCATCTCCATGTATGACGAAATTCGGGATTGGAACCGGGCGAATATTGAAAATTATCGAGAAATTTACATCAAAGTCACCCAGGATACCCTTTATCGCCGGGACCAAAAAAAGCTGTATTCCTCTGGCGCGAAGGAGGTCGTTGGAGTGGATCTGCCTTACGACGAACCAAAAACGCCGGACGCCGTCGTAGAAAATGACGGGCAGGAAACCCCAGAGGCTATCGTCGCCCGGCTGGAAAAGCAGTTTGACCTTTGCGGCAGCGAAAAAGAGAGGGTAATATGATGCACACGCTCACAAAACCTCAGTTTGATATTTTATCCTCCCTGCTTTTTCCGGCAGGAGAACAGGTCCAGGACCCAGCCGCCAAACTGGAGCTGGAGCAACTGGGCTATCTTTCCTGCGAAAAAGTCACGCCGGCAGGGCGAAGCGCCATGGAGCCGTATCGCGTCCAGCGGGCAGTTTTCCTTGCGGCGGGCTTTGGCGGCCGTTTAGCCCCCATTACCTT
>CATJIY010000096.1 GCA_949740695.1 uncultured Eubacteriales bacterium | reverse complement strand
CTGTATTCCGAGGATTTTCGCGCGTCTAACACGCCCTGTTTTTGCTCAATCAGCCGGTACAGCCGCCGCAAGTATCCTCGATACAGCTCTTCCGGCAAGGAATACCCGCTGCGAGCCAAAGCCATCGCCGCCCAGTCTCCCCCCACTGCGCCGGGACAAAGCGGAGCTGCAGAAAGATAATCCGCAGCTTGCTGCGCCGCTTGTTCCAACGAACTTTTTTCTTGAGGCAGATTTCGCCCAAAGGCTGGCAGCGCCAGCCCCGCCGATAAAGCCGTCGCCAGAAGCAAACCAGCCAACCGATGCAATCCTTTCATAAGCAGCTCCCTTTCCAAATAACGCCGCCCCTTTTCCGCTGGGGCGGCCAAATATATAAAATTATACTCCAAGATCGTCAAACTCGCAAGAGGGTTCCGTCGGTTTGACGGGTTTCCGGCAAATGCCCGTTGCCCAAGCTGGGAAAGTGTGCTATAATAAATAAAATTCTTTTAGAAAAGCACTCTCCAGCCATTTGACGGCAGAAAGGAGTCTTTGTTATGGAAAATTCCTATCTCAACTGGAAAAAATCCCCCGTTCTTACCTCTGAACAGCGAAAGGAATTGGAAGATCTTACTGATCCCGCCGAGATCAACGACCGGTTTTACCGCACATTGGAGTTCGGCACCGCCGGACTGCGGGGCGTGATGGGTATGGGGCTGAACCGTATGAACGAATACATCATTCGGCAGGCCACCGCCGCTCTAGCCATCGTTTTGCAAAAAGCCGGCCTGGCAAAAAAGGGAGTCTGTATCTGCTTTGACTGCCGTAATCAGTCCCAATTTTTCGCCCAACAGGCCGCTCTGGTGCTCCGGTCTCGAGGAGTGCCGGTACGGCTGTTTACCCAATGCCGCCCAACTCCTCAGCTGAGCTATGCGGTGCGGCACTACGACGCAGCGGCGGGCATCAACGTCACCGCCAGCCACAATCCCAAAGAATATAACGGCTATAAAGCATACTGGCAAGGGGGTGCGCAGCTTCCTCCAGATAAAGCCGCGCTAGTAGCCGCTGAGATGGAAAAACTGGACCCCTTGACCCCGCCGCCCCCTGAAATCAATCTGGCTCCCCTGACCTTGCTGGGGCCGGAGTTTGACCGGCTATATATCGACGCGGTGAAAGCCTGTTCTATCTCTCCCCAAGCGCTGGAACAAGCAGGGGAAGATTTTTCAGTAGTCTATACCCCCTTCCATGGGGTGGGCGGATTCATCACTCCCCAGGTGTTGCGGGAGGCCGGACTGAAAAATCTTCATTGCGTCCCGGAACAAATGGAGCCGGACGGCAATTTTCCCACCGTAAAAAGCCCCAACCCGGAAGAACCGGCAGGCTTTGCCTTAGCGATCCAGCTGGCCCAAAAGGTAAAGGCCCCGGTAATCGTGGGCACCGATCCGGACGCCGACCGGGTAGGCCTAGTGGTACGAGACAAAACCGGACAATACGTGCCGGTAACCGGCAACCGAACAGGCGCTTTGCTGCTTCATTACATCTTAACAGCGGGCAGGCAGACCGGCCGTCTGCCGCAGCATCCCGCTCTGATAAAAACCATCGTCACCTCCGCTCTGCCCCAAAAGATTGCGGAAGCCCAGGGAGCCGCTTGCTTTAATACTTTTACCGGCTTTAAATATATGGCGGAAAAAGTGACCCAGCTGGAGAAAGAGCGCAAGCATCACTACGTGCTCTCTTTTGAAGAATCCTACGGCTATATGGTCGGGGACCACGCCCGGGATAAGGACGGCGTTGCGGCCTCTCTATTGCTGTGCGAAATGGCCGCTTGGTACCACCAGCGGGGCATGACCGTTTTGGATGGTCTGGAAGCGCTCTGGTCCGAATACGGTTTTTATGGAGAGTATACCCGCAATGTGATGCTTCCTGGACAGGACGGCCTGGTCCGTATGGGCCGGGTAATGACCGCTCTGCGGGAAAATCCCCCTTCCGCTCTGGACGGTATCCCCGTTTCCGCCTGGCGAGACTATCAACCCGGCCTGCGGTTTGAAAAAGGGGAAGCGGCCCCCACCCAGATTTCTGGCTCCAACGTGCTTTATTACGAGTTTGCCACTGGGGAAACTCTGGTAGTGCGCCCCTCAGGCACTGAACCCAAAATTAAAATCTACGCTCTGATGACGGGAGCCAGCCGGGAGGAGGCCGATCACCGGGCGGAGCGCTGCTCGCTGGCGGCCCAGGAATTGATTTTGTCACTGTAAAAAACGCCCCTTTTGAGGGCGGAAGGAAGATCAGAAGATATGAAACAAAAAACTGCCATTCGCACAATCGTTCTTTGCGCCGCTGCAGCGCTGCTGGTCTTAGTCGTGGGACTGGCTTTGTCCGGCGGCTCGGAGGCCCAGGTTGTAGAGCGGTATTACGCCGCCATGTATGTTCCGGAAAGCGGCGGGATGGAGGCGATTTTGGATTGCCTCGCGCCTGATTTGCGCACTGAATATTACAATAACGTTACCATGGGGGGCGTCAGCTTTCACCAGCTGGGTTCCTGGCAACTGGAGGCCATCAATCTGGTTGGAGATCAGGTAAAGGTGGCGATCGATATTCTTTCCACCGGACCGGACAGTGCTTCCGCCCTAGCCCAGCTCCGGCAACAGTATGCGGGCGCGGAACAAGCCCATACGGTTTCCTTCCAGCTGACCCTTACTGGGGAACAGGATACCGCCGTCTTTTTAGGAACCCTGCCCATGGTCCGTATTGAGGGCCAGTGGTATCTGCTGAACAGCGACGCCGGACTGACCCGGGTGGTGAACGATGAATAAAGGAGGCTCTTTCAAATGAAACGGAAACAGCTGGGCCGCACCGGGCTGATGGTCACCGAAAACAGCTTTGGCGCGCTACCGATTCAGCGGATTTCCACCCAGGAAGCAGTAGATCTAGTGCGATATGCTTGCGACCAGGGGATCAATTTTTTTGATACTGCCCGGGCCTATACCGACAGCGAAGAAAAACTTGGTCTGGCTTTAGAGGGCCGACGGGCACAGGTAATTTTGGCCACCAAAACCATGGCCCGAAACAAACAAGAAGCCCTCTCTCAACTGAAAACCTCCCTCGCCCTGTTGAAAACCGAGTATGTAGATTTGTGGCAGCTCCACTGCGTTCCTGAGCTGCCCGATCCCCAAGACCCGGAAGGGGCTTATCAGGCCCTCTTAGACGCCAGGCGCCAGGGTAAAACCCGCTTTATCGGTCTTACTACCCACCGGCTGGACGTGGCCGCCGCCGCAGTAAAATCCGGTCTATACGACACCGTGCAATTCCCGCTTTGCTATCTGGCATCAAAACAGGATCTAGCCCTGATTGACCTGTGCCGCCAACACAATGTGGGACTGATTGCCATGAAAGGCATGAGCGGAGGACTGATCTCTAGTCCAAAAGCAGCTTACGCTTTTTTCACTCAATATGAAAATGTGGTTCCCATCTGGGGCGTACAACGGAAAAGCGAGCTGGAGGACTTTCTCTCTTACGCCAAGGAGGGGGTGGTCTTGGACGATACCCTGCGGGCCGCTATTCAAAAGGACCAGGCGGAGCTAAAAGGTGGGTTTTGCCGGGGATGCGGCTACTGCATGGCTACCTGTCCCGCCAAAATTCCCATCTCAGACGCCGCCCGTATGACCCTGATGCTGGGACGCGCCCCCTGGCAGCGGTTTACCACTCTTGCGTGGCGGGAAAAGATGGATACCATTCAAAACTGCCTCCACTGCGGGACTTGCTCAGCTCACTGCCCTTATCAGCTGGATACCCCTCGCCTGCTGGAAGAAAACTACGCTTTCTATCAGCAGTTTTGCCGGGAAAAAGGTTTGGTCTGATCATCCCAGTCCAAACACAATCTCTTGAAAGATCGAGCGACTGCTCAAGAAAGGAAGGAACCCTTATGATGAAATCGGTAAAATCTCTGTTTTCCCTGCTGCTGTGCACGGCCATGCTGTGCGCAGCTCTGCCTGTTTCCGCCGCTCCCGATACAACCGGACCGCTGGATGCAGCGGTGTGGGGCGATGTAAATCAAGACAATTTTTTCCGTATCTCTTCTTCTGACGCCTGGAACCAAGGCGAGCTGGAAAACCTCACCGTTGCCAACGAGGTAGGAGACGGCGCCCTGCGTTTAGCGGAAGGCCAAACGGAAGGTACTTACATTTCTCCCGAGATGGAGGTCCCCGCCTTTGAATATCTGGTTGCCAGCTGGGGCGCCGACCTGCCCCAAGGAACCTGGGTGGAGATTTCCGCCCGCGTCTATGTGGATATGAAATCCGCCTGGTCAGGCTGGATGTCCTGGGGAAAATATGGTCCCTCTATCAAGCGGGGTTCCGCCAACACCAAAGATGATCTGGCTTATGTGGACACCGATATCCTCACCATCCGGGGCTCGGACGGGGAAACCGCTTCTAAAGTACAGCTGCAGGCCACCCTCCATTCAGATGACCCTGCGGCGACCCCCACTCTACGTCAGATCTGCGGCACCTTGAAAAACACCCTGGAGGGCCAGGAAATCCCGGTTTATCATCCGGTCCAGGAAGAGTTGCCGGAAAAAGTTCTGCTAGATACCCCCTGTTACTCCCAGATGATTCGAGACAGCGCCATTGGCTCTGTGATTTGCAGTCCCACTTCCATGACCATGCTATTGAATGATCGCGACCCCTCTCTGGACCTGTTTCCAGAGGAAATCGCTCTATGGGAGTTTGATTTTAACTACGACGGCTTTGGCAACTGGCCTTTTACCGTCGGAGCCGCCGGATTATTTGGCTACAGCGCTTATGTGCAATATGCTGATCTGGACTTTCTCCGGCAGGAGCTGGCCCAAGGGCGCAGCGTGGCCATTAGCGTGCGCTATTCCAGCTCCACCAGCGGCAGCAATCCCTATCTGGAAAATGGCGCCGCCAATGACACCAGCGGCCATCTGATCGTAATTGTGGGCTATGAAACGGTTGACGGAGTAGACTACTTCTATTCCAACGACTCAGCCGCCAGCGGCGACGCATCCTGCGCCCTGCGGCGATATCGGGCTGACCAGCTGGATATTTGCTGGGGCAGTCATGTGGCCTATGCGGTATCCGAACGGCCCGAAGCCAACGCCGGTCAGGATGCGCCCCAGCGGATTCCGGCTGAGCTGGAGCTGGTGGAAAACGACGGCTATCGCCTGCTGGCAGATGGAGAAGAAGTGGTTCTGAGCAAGGGCTTTGCCACCAAGACCCGCAACCTGGGAGCGGGCACTGCCTTGTTTGTCACCGACAAGTCGGCTTCCGCTCAACTGCCCGATGGTATGAAGTCCACCTCCGCCAATCTGGAGATGACCTATACCAATGTCACCGGAGCGGGCTATCTTTACCTGAATTCTTCCAAACTTCAACAGCTGGAGGCCACAGCTGCTACAGTGTATGTGATTTTGAATAACGGCGTCACCTATACGGCGGCGCTGGAGGTTCCCAGGCGGAGCCTCCAGCACAGGACCCGGCGCAAACGCCCGAACCAGCTCCCGAGCAGACGCCTGCGCAGACGCCAGACGCGCCAGAGCTGCCGGAGTCCAGCTCTTCCAGCACAGTTGTCTGGGTTTGTGTGGTTATCGCCATTGCCGCCGCCCTGATCGGCGTAGGCACCGCTACCGCCAAAAAGAAGAAAAAGAAATAAATTCTTATCGCAGCTTGCCTGTCTCAGCCCGCCCAAAGGGGCGGGCTTTTTTCAAATTATTTGATTTTCTAAGGCAATCATAATTGTTTTTGTTTAAAATAACCATTGACTTTTTACAAAAAAGCAAGTAAACTGTGATTCACAATTAAACAGCAAAGACGATGAAGAGAAGAGTACCTGGAAAGATACGGCACAGAGAGCCTCGTTTGGTGAAAAGAGGTCCGGAAGAAGCTGGGGAACATGGTCTTGGAGTTGCGCAGTCAACTGTATTCGCATAGGCTGCGACGGGTGCGCCCGTAATTGCGCAAGCGTGTGTTGGCACGCTGTAAGGCCGTTTCCCGTGAGGGTCCGGCGAACCAAGGTGGTACCGCGAAGAAAGTTTTTCATCGCCCTTGATGATTTTTCATCAAGGGCGTTTTTGCATGTTTTCGTCCTGAGCAAAGGAGGAGATTCCGATGAAGCCAATCATTCGGCTTTCTGGTTTGAGCAAGGTTTATCTACAAGAGGGCGCGCCCTTCCAGGCGTTGGATCAGGTAAGTCTGGAGGTCCTGCCGGGAGAGATTTTTGGTGTAATCGGCCTTTCGGGTGCAGGCAAATCCACGCTGGTGCGATGCGTCAATCTATTGGAAAGCCCAGACGCCGGAATAGTAGAGGTGGAAGGTCAAGATCTGACCCGGCTCTCTCCCGCTCAGCTGCGGTTAGCCCGACGAAAAATCTCTATGATCTTTCAGGGATTTCACCTCTTGATGCAACGCACCTGCCTGGAAAATGTTCAATTCCCTTTAGAATTGGAAAAAGTCCCTTCCAGCAAAGCCCGGAAGCGGGCGCTGGAACTTTTGGAACTGGTGGGGCTGGCGGATAAAGCCAATGCCTATCCCGCCCGCCTCTCTGGCGGGCAAAAGCAAAGGGTCGCTATCGCTAGAGCTTTAGCGACCCAGCCCCGAGTGTTGCTTTGCGACGAGGCCACTTCCGCTCTAGACCCCACTACCACCACTGCTATTTTAGAGCTTTTACAGGATATTAACCGGCGGTTGGGCGTAACGGTGGTCATTATCACCCATCAGATGGAAGTCATCGAGCGCATCTGCACTCGAGTGGCTATTTTAGATCAAGGCCGGGTGGCTGAGCAGGGCGCAGTAGCTGAAATCTTTCGCAATCCAAAAACCGACGCTGCCCGGCGGCTGGTTTATCCCGCAGGTGTTCCCGCAGAACTGCCGCAAGAAAATCCAGTAATCCGCCTCTCTTTTGACGGGGGTGCGGCCTATCAGCCCATTGTCTCCTCGCTAGCGCTGGAATGTGGGGTCAAAGCCAATATTTTGGCCGCCGATCTGCGGCCTTTGGAGGGAAAAACCTTTGGAACCATGCTACTGGAGCTTCCCGACGACCCTGCCGCCCGAAAAAAGGCGCTGAGCTATTTAACCGCCCAACCCCATCTCACTTGCGAGGAGGTAAAACCCCATGCTTGAGCTATTTACTGTTGACTTTTGGAATCAATACGGTCTGCTGTTGCTGAAAGAAACTGGAAGCACCCTGATTATGACTGGCCTTTCCGCCCTTGCGGCATATTTGCTTGGATTGCCCCTGGGCGTGCTGCTGGTCACCTCTGGAAGTCGGGGCGTGGCCCCTCATAAAGTCCTGCATGCTATCGTAGATTGGGCGGTCAATATTGGCCGGTCTATCCCCTTTATGATTCTAATGTGTACCATTACCGGCTTTACCCGCTTGCTGGTGGGCACCCACATCGGAGTGCGGGGCGCCATAGTGCCTCTGGTACTTTCGGCCGCTCCCTTTATCGCCCGAATGGTGGAAAGCTCCCTCCGGGAAGTAGATGCCGGAGTCATTGAAGCGGCTTTGTCTATGGGAGCTTCCCCCTGGCAGATTGTAAAAAAAGTCTATCTGCCCGAGGCCCTTCCCTCGTTGACCCTGGGCGGCTCCACTTCAGTGGTGACCATCCTGGCCTATACCACCATCGCAGGAGCCATCGGCGCCGGCGGCCTGGGGGATCTGGCATTGCGATACGGTTACTATCGTAACGTGCCTCCCATGGCGCTATTCACAGTTGTGCTCATCATTTTGCTCGTGCAGCTCATTCAAACGGTATTCGGCCGTCTGTCGATAAAAATTGATAAACGGCTTCGATAATACAATCCGCCTCAATGGAAGACCCCACCGGTGCGCGCCCGGAACCGGCCTTTCTCTGGCGATTTACACAACGTTATTTCTTTTCAATGTTTAGGAGGAACTCATTTATGAAACGGAAAAAAACACTTTTGCTTGCTCTGGCGCTGACCCTTTGCCTGTGTCTCGCCGCTTGCGGAAACAAGGATTCCGCCACCCTGAAGGTAGCCGCTTCGTCTACCCCTCATGCCGAAATTCTAGAACAAGTCAAAGAAGATCTGGCCAAAGAGGGCATTGATCTTCAAGTCACTGAGTACAGCGACTACATTGTTCCCAACACCGCCGTAGAGGATGGTCTGGAGGATGTAAACTTCTTCCAACACAAACCCTATCTGGATAACTTCAACACCGAACGCGGCACCCATCTGACGTCGGTAGCCGCCATCCACTACGAGCCTTTTGGCATCTATCCCTGCCGGGTCAAAAGTCTGGACGACCTGCCGGACGGCGCTACCATCGCGGTACCCAACGATGTGACCAACGAGGCTCGGGCGCTCCAGCTGTTGGAGGCCAACGGCCTGATTAAATTGCGGGAGGGAGCCGGCCTGGAAGCCACGCCCAACGACATCGTGGAGAATCCTAAAAATCTGATCTTTAAAGAGCTGGAAGCCGCCATGATGACCACCGTCACCACCGAAGTAGATCTGGCCGCCATCAACGGCAACTACGCCCTTCAAGCCGGCTTTTCCTCGGCCAACGACGCTCTGGCCATTGAGGCCGCCGACTCAGACGCCGCCCAGACCTTTGCCAACATTATTGTTGTCAAAGAGGGCAATGAGAACAATCCCGCAGTAAAGTCTCTGATAAAGGCTTTGCAGTCAGATAAGATCAAGCAGTATATTCTGGACACTTATCAAAACAACGTATTGCCGGTATTTTAATGCTTTTTCCAAAAGAACGCCTGCTTCACTTTTAAAAATGTGAAGCAGGCGTTCTTTATTTTGCTTTTCTGATCATCTAAAGCGTT
>CATJIY010000095.1 GCA_949740695.1 uncultured Eubacteriales bacterium | reverse complement strand
TCCAGCTTGGCGAACAGGCTTTCAATGCGGTCAACAATGCGCTGTTGTTCGGGAAGGGGAGGAAGCGGTAAAGGCATCTGCTGAAGGATTTGACTACTCACTTGAGCAAAGGTCGTCCCTGTTGCATTATCATACAAATATTGTTCAAACGCATTAAAAAAATATTTGTAAAACGATCGATCTCCTATACAAGGTCTAATAGCCGCCACGCCTCTGCCAAGGCAATATTCTTTATCCGTATACACAGGCTTTCCTAATGTTGCGCGTATACATAGAATTAAATCCTGATTAGTGGACACTTTAGTTGGCACCTTCGTATAACGCGTTGCCTTGGGATATGCATCACCCATGTCAGCAGCACCACCAATTAAAGGCGTGCATCTGCTGTCATCTGTTGTATCCGCTCCAGAAGGAGATTGCCCCATTATTATTAAAGTAGTGCTATCCAGTCTAACCCAACACCAATTCCCTGGCACCGGATACGGCTGCTCGCTCTCTGGCACCAACGCCGCCTGCAAGCGCTCTTCTGGCGTCAGGGTTTCTTTTTTTCGCCCTCTCGCCATCAGTCCTGCACCTCCAGCGCCCGCAGCTCCTTCACCACGCTCATCAGCAGGTCGACGGCCTCTTCCAGATTGGCGGCGGCCTCCTCGGCGCTGTCCGCCGGGTCGGGCAGGTCGTTGTAGTCCAACACCGAGTCATCCCGGATGAGGCCCAAATCCAGGCTGTTGCCCTTTTCAGCAATCTGCTCCCGGGTAAAGACGCTCCACCGCTCATCCTGCACAGCATGGCGCTCCTCAGCCTTGTAAGCCTTCTCAAAGTCTGCGAAATGTTCCCTTTTTAGCGGTGTGGTCTTGCCGAAGCTGGGCATATTGGTACGCAGATCGTAGAACCAGACCTCCTTCGTGTTGCCCTTGCCGCTCTTGCCCCGGGTAAAGAACAGCACATTGGTTTTGATGCCCTGGGCGTAGAAAATACCGGTGGGCAGGCGGAGAATGGTATGGAGATCACATTTGTCCATCAGGTCACAGCGGATCTTCTCGCCGTCGCCGTCCGCAAAGAGCACATTATCGGGCAGCACCACGGCGGCCCGGGCTTTGCCGCTCTGCTTCAGGCTGCGGTAGATGTGCTGGAGGAAGTTCAGCTGCTTGTTGCTGGTGGGGAAAGTGAAGTCGTCCCGGGTGGCGCGTTCGCCGCCCTTCTTGGTGCCGAAGGGCGGATTGGTGAGCACCAGATCAAAGTCGTGGAGGGCCTTGCCCTGATTGGACAGGGTATCTGCCAGCAAAATCTGGCCGTCGATGTCATGTAGCATAGCGTTCATCAAAGCAAGACGATGGGTATCATGAACCAGCTCGCAGCCGGTAAAGGCCTCGTCCCGTTCGAACCTGGCCTGGTCAGAATCCAGATTGTAAAAGTCGTCGGTGTGCTCCTTTACATACTGATGGGCGGCGATCATAAATCCAAAGGTACCGCAGGCGGGGTCGTTGCACCGCTCACCGGGCTGGGGCTTCATCAGCCGTGTCATCACGTCGATAAGGACGCGAGGGGTGAAGTATTGACCGGCGCCGGACTTTTTCTCGCTGGCGTTTTTCTCCAGCAGTCCTTCGTACAGGTTGCCCAAACCCTCTTCCCGGGCCGAGTACCAATCCAGGCCGTCGATGGCGGTGATGATTTTTTCCAGGTTCTTGGGCTCGTCGATGTTAGTGGCGGAACCCTGATAGATCTCCCGCACCCGGCCGGTGCAGTTTTCTCCCAGATGAACGAGCAGCTCTTTATAGAACTTCTTCAGTTCAATGCCGCTTTTAGCGGTAAGCTCATTCCAGCGGTATGCGCAGGGAATCTGGCTTTCCGCGCCGGTCTCCTTTGCCATCTTCAAAAACAGGATATAAGTAAGCTCGGTGACATACTGGTGATAGGTAATACCATCGTCCCGCAGCACATTGCAGAGGTTCCAGAGCTTGGATACAATTTCCTGGGTGGTCATGGCCGCTCCTCCTGTGGTAAATATGCGCTCGCGTCTTGAGGCGTAAGCCCATAATAGTAAGTGCCAAAAATCTCTTTCGTTCTCTTTAAAATGTCAGAGTGATTTTCTTTTAATCGAAAAAGCAGATGGTCAATCCGGATACGGCCCAGATAAAACTCCTTTGTATTCCCGTTTATATAAACCATGCCATCTGTAACGCCCACAAAAAAGTCAGAAAGAAAAGCGTCTGGATTTTTTGGATGTCTTTTTTGCGCAATACCGGTTCCCTTAATGTAGTCCCTTTCATGCTCATTGATATTGCGCCACTGCCGTATCTCTTCCCGTTGTTCTTTCGAGGCAATTGCATCTAAAAGAGCTTCTAGGGAGGGATCATCTTTTTTCTGCAACGCCTTTTGCAGTTCATCCAAATAACAAATTGTTTGATAGACCGCTGTGATCAGAAACTGTTTTTCCGCCTGTAGCAAACTGCTGATTTCGCCTTGCTCCCAAGGCAATTTCCCCTCAGTGGGCTTTTCACAGACATCTATAAAGCGCAAAAATTGATACAGGCACGCGTTACACCACTGTGCTGTGCGTAATGCCAACTCCCCAATACGTTGATTCCCGCTCTTTATTGGTGTATTCTCTATCAAGCGGTTCTCCCTCCGTCATCGTACAGATACTCGTTGAGTTCCAGCACGATGCTTTCTAACTTATTTTGGAAAATCCGGTCGATTTTCTTAAACCCGCCCTCACCTCTGAATCGGGTGTCCTCATCGAAAACGCCCACATTGAGCACGGATTCCTCCATGAGGTATTTTTCCATGCGGCCGATCCACTTTTGCTCGATAGCCGTGAATTTATGGGCCTTTTTCAGCTTGTCCACCGCCCGGCGGATACGGGCTTCGTGGCTGATGAGGGTAGAGCCGATGGCATACCGGCGAATCAGGCTGATAATGTCCGCCGTCATCTCCTCGTTGGTCAGCTCCGATATGGCGGTGTTAAGCTGCTGGGTGGTGAAACCCTCCCGGTCCAGCGTCAGGCGCAGGTCCTTCAAGCTCGCCCGGGTCAACTCCTTCGGACGGGTACAGACGATATTCAGCGCCGCCACCTCGTTGAGATGGGTCTGTACATAGCCGGCAAAGTCGTCCAAATAGTCCTCCGGGCGGCTGCCGGTACCGTAACCACGGGTATGGCTGACCAGCTCATCCGGCGTATCGGAGACGACTACCTGGCGGCCGCCGTGGGCCCGAGGCTCCCCCAGCAGTTCAAACAGGTCCCGATGCGCCAAAATGCGGCTGCGGGCCTGCTGAGGCGGCTCCTGTCCCAGCTGCTGAATAAACCGGCTGGGGTCCATACCGCCGGTCATGCTGACGAAATGCTCCATGGTCTTGCTGTCCAGTTTCTGCTTTTTCCTCTGGAGTTTTGCGATGATCTGGTCGATCTGGTACTCGATCTGTTTTTCCTCTTCCAGCACTTCCAGGCCGTCCAGCAGTTGCCCAAAAGAGACGGACGGATTGGCCGCCAACGGTTTCATGGTGTTAACCGCTTCCAGGGATTCATAGACGCCCACCGGGTCGTAAATCTCAAAATGGGTCTTATGGATCTTGGGGCACAGGCGGGTAGCACGGCCCAACATCTGCTCAAACAGGATGCGGGATTTCACCCGGCGCAGGAACACCAGGTTGGTGATCTCCGGCACATCGATGCCGGTAGTCAGCAGATCCACGGTGACGGCAATGCTGGGATAGCGCTCATTCTTGAACCGCTTGATGGCCTCCTGTACCTTTTTGGGATTGCCGCCGCCCACGCTGCCGGTGATCTTCATGATCGCGTCGTTGTCCACTCCGTATTCAGTGTAGATGTTCTTAAGGATGTCCACGATCATGTCGGCATGCTGATCATCCACGGCATAGATGAGCGTTTTGCCCTGTTCCTCCGGATTCTCCGGGTCGATGTCTTTGGCAATCTCGGCCAGCACCGCCTCGTTAAAAGGGCGGGTGATGACCTTCTTATTGAACTGCTCCACATCGAAGTCGAGTTCATCGTTGAGCAGTTCGCTGTTGGTGATTTCGCCGGTCACCGGGTCGTAGACGGTGACGGTATCGCCGGATTGATAGTGGATGCCCTCATCGCGCAGTCTGGTATGGAGATCGTGGGGCGCGTCGTGATCCACCAGATACCCCTCGATGACCGCTTCCCGATAGGTATACTTGAAGACCGGCTGGCCAAAAATCTTGGTAGTCTGGAGGGCAGGGGTAGCTGTCAGAGCGATTTTCACCGCATCAAAATACTCGATCACGCTGCGGTATTTGCTCTGGTAGTCCCTCTGATCCCGATAGAGGAGTTCCGTGTCCCCCATCTCCTTGTCCAGAAGGTAGCCCCGGTGGGCCTCATCCACAATGATCAGGTCATAGTCGCTGACCGCAGGCATGGTTTCCCCGTCATTATAGAGAACGCGTTTCACCATCCCCTGTACGGTGGCCACCTGGATGCGGGTCTCCCGCTCGATCTCCTTGTCTTCCAGCCCCTTGATGTTATAGATGTCCGCCAGAGGCATCAGGTCCTCCAGCCTGACCTCTTTGAATACATCCAATGCCTGCTCTCCCAAAGCGGTGCGATCCACCAGGAACAGGATTCGTTTGAAACGGCCGGTCTTCAAGAAACGGTAGATCATGCCCAGCACCGTTCTGGTTTTGCCCGTACCGGTTGCCATAGCCAGCAGGGCCGTATTTTTCCCATCCATGATGGCTTGTTCGGCCGCCTGAATGGCTCGCAGCTGATAATCTCGGAGATTCAGCCCATCTTTATCCCGCAGCAGATCAAAGGCCATCTGCTCCAGTTTCCGATTGCCTGCATCGATATCCTTATCCATCAGCTCCAAAAGATTATCCGGACTCATCCATCCCCGCAGAGCCTTCGGTGCATTGGAGGGCTGGCGGAGATCCAGAAACCAGATACCGGACTTTGTTTTATACTGCTCCAGATATGGCCTGCCATTGGTCGCAAAGGTAAACGGCACTTTATAACTGCCCCAGATCCCAACCTGGTACTGCCCATCTGCCGCGCGAATATTGCGGGGATAGTCCTTCCCCTGATAATCAATCACGGAGGGAATGTCCTTGTGCTCCGCCTTTGCTTCAATGATACCGACAAATTGCAGGCCTATAAAAAGAGCATAGTCGGCATAGCCATGATTTCCTACTGTGGAGTCCGTAGGCCATTCAGCGATGGCGATGTTCCGACCTTTGGCAGGGAGCGTTCCCTTTGAGAAGCGCAGGTTCTCCGTGTCGGCCTCCCAACCCACCTGCCGGAGCTGCTGGTCGATGAGGAACCGCGTCTCCGCCTCGGTCCTCTGGCGCTGGCTGGCCGTCTGGCTGGCCCGCTTGCGGCGGCTGTCTTTAGAAATCGCTTTTGTCTGTGCGGCTCTTGTCACGGCCTGCTGTGTCAAGCGGGTTTCGGTTTGCTCTTCCGCCGCCTGATCGATGGCCTTTGCCTGCCGCCGCGGAGCAGGCATCACAAATTCATGGTGTTGATAATTCCAGTCGCCATAAGTCTGCATGAACCATTCGCACAGGCTGTGCGCCATAGGCAGAAGCGCCGTTGCATCTGTGACAGAAGCATAATTCTCATGAACCGCCTTATTGCGCGCCTTGCGGAGAACGTGCAGAATATCCACCAGATCCTGTGTCAGCAAGCCCTCACGGTAGAGGGTATCAATCCGCTTTACCGCTGTATGATCGTCTGGAAGTGAAATCCGGTCATAGGTAAACATCAGATTGACGATTGTTTCGCCAATCATCCCCAGCTTCATTAAGCAGGAGTTGGGATCACTGTAACAGTATTCTTCTGCCAACTGGCCAAAGTTGAATAAAACAGGGAAATCTTTCTCTAAAAAACAAAAGTTGCTGTTCATGATATCCCTCCATTCTCTAAAGATAGGGCGTTTACATCTTTTCCCGTTCCCAAAACACCTTCACATTATAATGATTCATAGTGCTTCCTGATTTTTTGAGCCATAAGTTCCCGCCGCTTCTCCAAAAACTCGCCATAACGGCTTTCATCCATATCAAAGACCTCCAGGGGAATGCAGTTCATTTGCAGATTTTTCATCAATATATCCCGATCTGTGATGGAACCACAAGTGATTATCCCGGTATCACACTGGGCCAATGCTTCCCGGAAATACACGGTTGGCGCCTTCCTACCAATAGATTTATTAACCTGTGCATCCAAAAAAGCATAATTTGCAACTTGATTATACTTCCCTCTCTCATACCCCAGCGATTTAAGATATTCTTTGGAGAATACATGGTGGACGTCTGCGGCGGTTAAGAGGAGATCACGAATCTGAAGATTATTGGACAATAGGGAAATATCATTCATCGCAACCTGCGCCGCCAAGTAAACAAGATAGGAAGGATTGTTGGTCGACGTATTGCAGAGATTCTGCGGAACCGCTACTTTCCAAAATGTGTCAGACAATGTTGCAGCTTCAATGTCTTTTAAGGTTGAAAGCACACCGTTTTCATTAATGAGACGAATATCCCGAGCAAAAGCCGACTCAGGCGAGGCGCTATATCGTCCCGTTAACACAGATAATACGTACCATTTTTGTACTGTCCTCTTCACCTCGCCAGGAGATGCTTCTCTCGTTCGGGTAAGTATGAGATACAACGTATACGCAAAGTCTAAAGCCATTTGTGAACTAACCACCTTGCTGGAGACGAACCCTGCACCTCGGAGAGCAGCCATAAACTGCTTGAAATTATACTCGCTGAATACGTTCAGTACGCCCGCTTTCAGTTTTGCATAGGTGTCAGCAGTAATCTCTTCCCGATACTCTTTTGTATCGAAATCCCGGCCCGATAATAGGCTTACAAGATCAGACAATTTAGCGCGGGGAAACTTATGCATAAATGCCACTCGAAGGACATCATCATAATCCGGGTCATAAACATCGTCCCGTTCATCTTTTAGCCACGAAATCTTTGGCCAATACTCGGTAGCAGCGAACGTAGCGTCCTCCCGAGCGATGAACCTGGCAAAAGAGGGGTCTACCGCCAAGTGTGCAAAGTAATCGATAGCCTTACGTAAAGTGTTGCCACCGTATATCTCATCCGAGGCAATTTTAGACATAACAAAGTCGCCTTGGCTTAATGCAGTGCCTTTGGAATTGATACGGATAAATATGTCTGTGACCACATCAATATCCAAGTGCTCTGAAAGCTCAATCACGCCAATGGATCGATTCCCAATAGCGCGAAGTTTTGTTATGATTCTGTCCAGCTTCTCTGGTTTCATTTCCGGATTGTCAGTACAATATTGGGTAATAAAAGAAAATACCGAAAAGTCGTTTTTGAATACATCCGCGATGTCCGGTATCCATCGCTTGCTCCTGAGATGGCTGGAGTCCTGTACTGCAAAAATATCCGCATCAGGAGCATCAGAAAATGCCTGAAATGGGTCAAATGCGATTTTGACGCGGTCTTCTTTGTAGCTGCTATTGATAACTGGTATTCCGGCAATAGCAGTCATTAAGGCGGTGACACGTTGTTGTCCGTCAATTAGAATTTTCTTCCCGGCAGAAACACTTCCGTCTTTCAATCGAACATTGGGATTTTTCCAGATAATCAAATAGCCGGTTGGATAGCCTTTATACAGAGAATCCAAAAGGTCCCGTACCTGTGTACGCTTCCAAACAAAAGGGCGCTGAATTTCCGGAACTGCAATGTCTCCCGATGCAATCAAACCTAAAATTGCGCTGACACTCAATGAATTGGGGGTGTACTTCTCTATTTCCATAATGCTTAATCTCCCTTTTCATCATCCAGTATTAAGATTGCGGGTAAAGCAAATCGGGCAAATATGCCCCAGCTGTCTTATGTTATAGTTCCTTCATAATTTCTACAAACTGCTCAAGTTTATAGGCTCCACCAATACCAAAATCCTTTTCTTTATTCTTGGATCGTTCACGTTGTCATTGTAGACCCAGCCCTCGTTGCCTGTGTTGTAGGGCGGATCAATATAAACGCACTTGACCTTCCCCTCGTACTGGGGCAGCGGGGCTTTGAGCGCCTCCAGATTGTCCCCCCGGATAATCATGTTTTCGCTTTGGTCTGCGTTGTATGTATACTGTTCCTCCAGTACCCGGTAGGGAACCTCCAGGTGATGGTTGACGACTTTATCCTTGCCAATCCATTCAAGTGTGGGCATAAATGAATCCTCTCTTACCTGCTGAACTTCTATAACAGTCATTTTTACACAGCAAGCGAATATAGAAAAATTATAGCGCATTGGTATCCAAATAGCAATTCATTTGAAATACCCTCGCTGATTTTTGACGTTCCCACCGCCTTCCTCACAACTGCAATGTACAATTCTGCCACAGAAGCGGGAGGAAACGGTATAGGTAGTTGCGCCGTTCCAGTGTGGCAGGCGGCACGGATTTTTTCCGAAGCTGAAACCGGCTTTGCCGGTTTCCCTGCCGCCTTGCGGCAGACAAGCCCGAGTGGTATAATCAAGAGGAAACAAATGGAATGGAAGTAGGAATGAATATTATGTAAGACCGCAGGGGGGTCAGAAAAGATAGCGAGCGGCAAATCGAAATTTGAGGGGACAATGTATGAAAGATATAAAGCGAAAAGGCGCCAGAACAACAAAGGATATTTCGCCGGAAATTCTAGAAAAGCTAAATCATGGCGAGATAGAAACTGCAAATATTGTAGAATGGTTTGCGATTGACAGACGGCAATTGCTTTCCATTGTGTTGCTGCAAAATAAGAGAGAAATCTATTTGCAGCCTATTTTAGAACACGTCAATCAACTGAAAAAACAGACATCTAACACCATAAGCGAAGCGATTGGAGAGGGGCTTTTTTTGCAGGCTGACAAACATTGCGACAAGGAATGTTTAAAAATAATCGCAAACCATTCCTCCGATTTGGTTCGTAGCTGGGGATGTTTTATGGTGGGAAAGAACAATTCCTTGAGTCTTAGCCAAATGCTTAAGGAAATAGAAGCTTTTGCAAGGGACAGTCATTTTAACGTTAGGGAAGAAGCATGGGTAGCTGTCCGCCCCTCGGTCATTTCTAATCTGCATGAGAGTATTAGCATATTATCAGAGTGGGCATTGGATGAGAATGAATATATTCGGCGTTTTGCAAGCGAGATTACACGTCCCAGAGGCGTTTGGTGTAAACACATTGAGGTATTAAAAACAACTCCTGAACTGGCTTTATCAATTTTAGAACCTCTAAAATCAGACAAATCCAAATATGTTCGGGATAGTGTTGCAAACTGGCTAAATGATGCAAGCAAAACACAACCGGAATTTGTTAGAAATCTCTGTGAAAGATGGAAAGAAGAAAGCAACACGGAGGAAACAAGATACATTATTAAGAAAGCTTTAAGAACGCTTCGTAAATCAGAGGAAGCGGTATAGAGGGAATCATCGTAGAGGAGATATGAAAATGGTGCATATAAGGAAAGCAAAAGAAACAGACCGATTATTTGTCTCAAATGTTTTTAAGATATTCAAGAAAGAATAGAATAATGGCAAAAACAGTATTCAGTAT
>CATJIY010000094.1 GCA_949740695.1 uncultured Eubacteriales bacterium | reverse complement strand
GATGTTATCATTTCCATCCGAGGCTTGCAACAGAGTGAGGACGGACCCAGCGACCCGATTACTTTGGTGACAGCCGGGCGGTATTACCGGAAGAATCAAAGCTATTATATCAGCTATGAGGAGTCGGCGCTCACTGGCCTGGAGGGTACTCGCACCACCTTGCGGGTACAGCCAGATCAAGTGCGGTTGGTGCGTACCGGAATGTATCCCTCTGAACTGCTGTTTCAACGAGGCAAGCGGCATATGTCGCTGTATCACACCGATTACGGCGATCTTTCGGTGGTGATCTCCACCCACAACATCCACTCTACGCTCACCGATGATGGCGGGGAACTGGATGTGAAATACGCCGTAGAAGTGGCAAACACCCCGCTGGGCGTCAACCATTTAAAATTAAATGTAAAAAACGCGGAAGAAGGAGCGATTTATCAATGAATCCCATTCAGACGGCTATGACACAGGCCGCGAAACTGATCCAAAACGCTTATGAGGCGGCTGCCGCCGCTGGAGATCTGCCCCAGGCAGAGGTGCGCCCTGTTCAGATTGAAATCCCAAAGGATTTGAGGAACGGGGACTATGCCAGCGGCTTTGCCATGCAAAACGCCAAGCTTTTCGGCATGCCGCCCCGCAAGGCGGCGGAAGTTCTTCTGGCGCATATGGATTGGAATGGTTCCTGCTTTGCCTCGGCGGAGATTGCCGGTCCGGGCTTTCTCAATTTGCGGTTGAGTCACCGCTGGTTTGAGGAGGTGCTGGAGGGGATCGTTGGCATGGGGGCGGACTATGGCCGCACAAAAGCCCAGCAGCCGGAAAAGGTAATGGTGGAGTTTGTTTCGGCAAATCCTACCGGTCCTATGCACATGGGTAACGCCCGGGGCGGCGTTTTGGGCGACTGCTTGGCTGAGGTGCTTTCCCGGGCGGGTCACCAGGTGACCCGGGAGTTTTATGTCAATGACGCGGGCAACCAGATCGACAAATTTGCCGTTTCGCTGGACGCGCGCTACCGCCAGCTGATCTTGGGGGAAGATGCGGAGGCCTTTCCGGAAGATGGTTATCATGGAGCGGATATCCGGAAGCTGGCCCAACTTTTCCGGCAAGAAAAAGGGGACGAGCCGTTGGCTCTGCCCGAAAAGGACCGGCGGGAGGCGCTGGCCCGGGTTGGCCTGGAGCAGAATATTCCCGCCATGAAGGCCGATTTGGAGCGTTATCTGATCCATTATGATCAGTGGTTTTTGGAGAGTTCCCTTCACCAAAGCGGTTATGTGGCCGATACGGTGGAGCAGCTGCAAAAAAACGGTTATACCTATGAAAAGGATGGAGCGCTCTGGCTTTCTACCTCCTTCCTGCTGGAAAAGATGTATCGGGCCGAGGGGAAAACCTCAGAAGAGATTGAAAAGCTGGAGCTGAAGGACGATGTGCTTCGGCGGGCCAATGGGTTTTATACCTATTTTGCCGCAGACATCGCCTATCACCGGAATAAATTTGAACAGCGGGGCTTTGACCGGGTAATTAATGTTTGGGGCGCGGATCATCATGGACATGTGGCTCGGCTGAAGTGCGCTTTGGATGCTTTGGGATTGGATGGCGCCCACCGGCTGGAGATCGTTTTGATGCAGTTGGTCCAACTGGTGCGGGATGGCCAGCCGGTGAAAATGTCCAAACGTACTGGCAATGCCATTGCGCTTCACGACCTTTTGGAAGAAGTCAGTGTGGACGCCGCTCGGTTTTTCTTCAATTCCCGTTCGGCTGCTTCCCCCATCGAATTTGATCTGGGGTTAGCGGTGCGGCAGGACAGCGAAAATCCGGTGTATTATGTACAATATGCCCATGCCCGGATCAAGTCTATTCTGAAAGCGCTCCATCAGGACGGAGTGAATACGGAGATCACTTCGGCTGACTTGACCTTGTTAACTCAGCCCGCCGAGCTGGATCTGATTCGGGAGCTGAGCCGTCTGCCAGAGGAGATCCGGCTGGCGGCTGTTCAGCGGGATCCTTCCCGGTTGAACCGGTACGCCGCTCAGACGGCTACCGCTTTCCATAAATTTTACACCGAGTGCCGTATTCGGGAGTCGGCGCCAGCTTTGCGGGACGCACGTATTCTGCTTTGCGGTTGCGCCGCCGCAGTCATTGAAAATACGCTGTCTTGTTTTGGCGTTTCGGCTCCGGATCATATGTAAAATGGCGCTTGGTCGAAAAAAGATCCATTCGTTTGAACATCCTGGCCAGGTGCAAAGGAAAAGCATCTGGCTGGCCTCGCTGGAACACGCGGGGATTATTGGAAAGGAGTTTCTATGCACCGCCGTGTCTTTGCCGCCCTGCTGACTCTTTGTTTGGCGGTTTGTACCGCGCTTCAGGCCGCAGCTTATTCTCCTCAGGAGCAGTATGAGATTTTACTGGAGACTGACGAGTTGATCCGAACGGAAGGGCTGGAAAGCAGCTGGGAGGATGACCCTCTGGGTCGAGCGCTGGTTCAGCTGCTGGAGGAGGATGCGCAGCTGTTTGAGGATTTGATGACCGCTATGCTGTCTGGTTATGACCAGCATACCATGTTTCTTCCCGCCGGAAGTTACAGTCAGGCATTTGATCCGGAAACCGGTTATGTGGGGATTGGAGTCACTATGAGAGCCCATCCCAAGGGAGCTTTGGTCACTGAGGTAAATTTGTCCAGTCCTGCCGCTAAGGCTGGGATTCAGATGGGAGATATTCTGGTTCAGGTTGGAGATGCCCCGTTGGAAGGATTGTCCTTGGAGGAAATTTCCGCCTTACTGCGAGGAGCGGCGGGCACGTCGGTGACGGTGACTTTGCTTCATGGGGATCAGATCCGCACAGTCGCGCTGACTCGGACTGCGTTACGCCAGTTAAATTATACGGGGGCACAGATCGCTAACGGAATTTATTACATGAAATGGAGCCGGATTATAGACGATGGTAGCTATGCGTGCTTCCAGCAAGGCTTGGAGGAGTTGGAGCAGCTGGGAGACAAGTGCCTGATTTTAGATTTGCGGGATAATCCTGGCGGCAGCCTGGAGCTGGCCTTTTCCATCGTATCTGATCTGTTGCCTCAGGCCCGGCCTTTTTTCCGCATTGCCTATCGTACGCCTCGCAGCGAGGAGGTGCTGGCGCAACAGCTAATTACCTCAGATGGCAGTGGTAAGGATATTCCCCATATTTTTATTTTAGTAAATGAGAACACTGCCTCGGCAGCCGAAGTTATTGCCGCTGGATTGCGAGACTTAGGTTACGGTTTGATCGTGGGAACCCAGTCTTATGGCAAAGCCCGGGGGCAGCAACATTTGCCGCTGGAAGACGATTCAGCCATTGTGCTTACCACAATGATGCTGCTTTCCCTGCGGGCCAAGGATTATGAGGATGTGGGGTTGTCACCCGATGTTCCGGTGGAAAACACTTTCTATCGAGGTGAGAATGCCATTGTCCTAAATGAAGAGGTGGCGTTGGCGCCCTATAGTTGTTCAGACAATGGAGAGGATTTGAACCGAGCGTTGGTTTCGCTGGGGTTATTGGAAACTATGCCAGAGGTTCCCTATCAGGTGGGAGACCAAACGCTGGAAGCCCTTTCCTTGTTGAAAGCGATCTATCTGCCGGAGGATGATGCTCCTGGCGCAAGCGTTCCAGTACTTCGGCTTATCAACCAGTTGCTAGTAAGTCAAGGACAGGGGCTATATTTGCGAGACGATCAGCTGAACACCGCCTTAGACCTGGCGCGAGAGGCAATGGAAAAAGATGCGAAGGGAGAAGTCGCGGAAAACTGGCCATAAACACAGAATCTATCGTTCAATTCAGTGCGTTGACGGAAGATATGAGCCCTTAGCAAACGCGCCTGCCCAAAGAGGGAAACCTATGCGGGCAGGCGCTGTATTTTTATTGTTTTTTGCTTTTACGGTTGTCCCATTCTTCTCGCAGGCGGGTAATAGCTTGCTGATGACGTCCTTGCTCCAGTCTGGGAAAAGCGCGTAAAAGCCGGTTTTGAATCCGATTGGGCTGGTTAAGCAACCTTTCCAGTTGGGTCTGTAGCTGGCGAAGCTCCTCTTTTCGCTGGGTGGCGCGCAAGTCACGCTCGGCCTTTTCCCGGGCGGACTGCTGGACTTTAGCGTCTTTTTCTTCGGCCCATCGCTGCTCCAGTTGGGACTGAGAGACTTCCAACCGGTCTACCGCAATGAGCACATGGCCGGTCAACGGTTGTCCAATGGCAGAGGACAGTTCTTGTAGCGCCTGTTGAACCTCTTCGATGGCTTGTAACCGCCGGGGCAGCCGGAAGAGCTGGATGAACGTGATAACCTCGTCTGTGAGAAACAAAGCCAGTAATACCACTAGAACGATTCGGCCCGGCAGAGTATATAGCGGTTGGGTCAGCGCTAAAATAGAAGGGTGAATAACCCGCACCACCAAAACACAAGCTAGTCCCCAGGCCAGGGAAAATTTTAGACAGATATACCCATTGATGTTAAAAGGTTGATTGGTATAGTCCCACCATTTGTCATGAAAGATGGTTTCCAAAACCCAGCCGGTAAAGAGCTCCAGCGCCGAAGTGACTGCCACCGCGCCCAAAAACAGCAAAAGAAGGCGGTCTTTTACCGGATTCAGGCATATCAGTGCCAACAGTACGCCAAAGCCATAGATAGGACACACCGGGCCGTTTGCCATACCGCGGTTAATAAATTTTCCGGTGGTCACCGCGTGATAGGCAACTTCTGTGCACCAGCCTAAAAAAGCGTAAATCAAAAAGAGCCACAATGTCTGTTCCAGCCAGACGGGCATAGCGTTCCCCTTCTTTCCACAAATTCCGCCGTCGGAAAAGAGTTGTCAAACAGCATAACAAACGTCGGTAAAAAAATCTTAAAAAATTCGTAAAAAAATCTTAAAATAGTTTGTAAAAGAAAAAGCCCCCGAAGGGGCTGTAAAGAGAGGTGAGTTTACAATAAAAAAATATTATGTTTCCGGCAGCAGTCGATCATTTCTTTGGGCCACACCG
>CATJIY010000093.1 GCA_949740695.1 uncultured Eubacteriales bacterium | reverse complement strand
GAATCAAATTAGGATTCTGCTCCCGCAGGTCTTCCAAGTCCTCTTCTTCCAATATTCCAGCGGTGACCTGGTGAAGATTGGCTCCCGCTCCCAAAGCCGCCTCCCGGGCTGCTCGAACGGTCATATCATAAACCAAACCATGGACGGTCATCCGCAACCCGCCTGCGGCGCTAGAAGTTGCCAACATGGCCTCGTACTCCAAATTCTCCCACCCCTGGCGGCGGCAAAGGTCCTGCATCGCCCCCCGCAGACCGGTGCGCACATCTCCGTCCAGCACCGAGGTAGGGGCCTGCCCCTGCCCCAAGAATACCGGCTCTCGTTCAGAGAGCCGGTGGAAGGCATTGACGACAGTGGTAGTAGAGCCCACCTCTGCAACCAATACGTCTACTTTCATAAAAGGACTCCTCAACGGGGCCACTTACCGGCGGCTTCCATCTCTCGGCGGCGCTTCACCAGGAAAGTAGCGTTGTGCACGCCTTTGGTCCCCCTTCCAAACCCGGCATCCGCCCCCATTTGGACAGCGATTTCCGGAGTTACTTGAGTACCGCCAACCAGCAACATCAATTTATCCCGAACACCCATCTCCTTGGCCAGCCGGTCAATGCTGGCAATATTTTTATAGTGAATATCGTCATGGCTGATAATAGTGGAGGCCAAAATAGCGTCCGCATCCAGCTCAACGGCGGCGTTAACCAATTTTTCTACCGGCACCGAGGTGCCCAGATAATGCACCTTAATGCCATACTTTTCAATGCCGCCATGCTTGATGTCAATAATCTCCCGCAATCCCACAGAATGTTCATCGTTACCCACTGTGCCGCAAACAACCGTCATAGGCTTACGCTGAATATCCTCCCGGATCTCATCGTCAGTCATCACATCAGGCTCTTTTGGAATTTCCAGCTGATTCATATCTAAGTCAAAGTTTACTTTACCTTTGATTTCCACCCGGGTTCCCTCAGCCTCTTGCAGGATCTCCCGGCTGATAACCTCCACCTCTTGAAGACCCATCCGACGGCCAGTCTCAACAGCGGCAGCCTCCGCGATCTTTTTTGAAGTAGGAAAGAACAGATTGACCATTACGATTCCATCAGCCAGCCACTCCATTTCAGGCTTTAAAGTATGGCAATCGCTGCCCCGGTACTTGGCTGTTTCTTCCATACGAACATTGACGTTATCTTCCTCATCCAACTCATCAATATAGACGATTTTTTCTGGGTCCTCAAAAGTGCAACCGCCAATCAGACTAGCCGGATCCGCTACCGCCTTTTCATCATATTGGGCTACGTTGTTATAGCCATAATGAGCCGTTACCGGAGCCATATAATCTTTGGCTCGCTCAAAAACTGTTCCTGCGCCAACACCGCCGCTGATTTCCCGAACAATACCATCATTATTGCGCTCAGGATACAGGCCGGAATCCACAAAAAAGCCTTGTTGAACGGCGTTAAAATAGCCGCCTGCTTCCAGGATTTCTTCAAAGAACAGCACTGCCCGCTCCTTCAGTTCCCGGGCGCCTTCCCGCAGGGGGCCGTCCTGCTTCAGTTCTACCATATCCATCAAACCATCCAGGCCCAGAAGGGTCTGCTTAGCAGTATCGCACGCTTCAATATTATAAATGTGCCACGGCACATTGCGGCCCTCATCCGGCGTGATGGTGGACTGGATATCCGCCGAGGTCAGTTTGGAAATCAACATGTTCAGCACATGGGTGACCGTCGCATCCCGAGTAGAAGATTCCACATATTTGGTGTTCATCTGTGCCCTCATACGATACTCGGTAAACAAATCCCGTAGTGCCACCGCGTACGGAAGATCCATAAAGACACAGGGGGCCGGAGTAGCGGTGGGCGGAACGGTGGACAAGCAAATCTGTTTTTTGTCTATACCCACACTAGCTGAGAACGCGGCGTTGATGGCATGTTGTACCATCAACTCGGGCATCACCTTCCAGGCTTCTCTTGCTGTGGCATTGGCATTGTGAGCGCCGTCAATCTGCGCCATGCCCGCCCAGGCAATGACTTTTTTAGACTCGCAGGCATCCACAAAGGAGCGAATCATATTGATATTTCGGTAGATCACGTTATACTGAGGGTCCTGGTGACATCCGTTAACGCCTTCTTCAGCAAACATCACAGCCACGTCTGGTCCGGCCACGCCGGAAACATAAGAATGATAGTTGATGGGACGGCCCACTTCGACCTCAATCATATCCAGCGCCTTGCGCTGGGCCCGAACCTGCTTGCGGGTAATGGGAACACCGCCAATACCTTGGGGAGTGCCCTCAATGAGTCCGTCAAAATGAGACTGCCCGGCAGTGCGAATCACCATAATATGGTCTGCACCATGATGGGCGGCCATCCGCATCCGGCGAATGTCGTCCTCAAACCGTCCGGAAGCAATTTCGGTGGTAATGGTCGGCATCGGCTGCGGATCAATGTTGTCAAAATAATGAGCGGTCATCAATCCCACGCTGTCTTTCATGGGTTGAGAAAGCTCCCGATACTGAAAGGGTCCGGCTTTTTGATCTTCTGCCTTGGCGCGCCAGACCCAGCTGCGGCGGCGGGGATGATAGCGCTCCAAATCCTGCAAAACCGCTTCTACATCAATGCGCTCTTCCGGATTCAGCCGATAATCACTCATGCTTGGTCCCCTCCTTCAAAAAGCTTTTCCGCTTGCTCCCACAGCTGCCCCTGCGCCAGCTGCTGCCCCGCTTGCCGGATGGTCATTCCCGTATCCTTCGCCAGCCGGTAAACCACATTGCCCACCCCATGGGAAATCAAATTGTGCGCGATAGCCTGGTCCACCATGGGCTTGGCTTCCAGAGAAGAAAAGCCCATTCGCAGCAGCACCGACCGCTCAATGG
>CATJIY010000092.1 GCA_949740695.1 uncultured Eubacteriales bacterium | reverse complement strand
CAGGAAGGCGTAATCTATCGCCGGCAGGAGGACATCCCGTTTTATCATAAGCAAACTCGAGTGGTATTGGAGCATTGCGGTCATATCGACGCCGATTCCATTCAGGATTATCTGTCCATCGGCGGATATTCTGCTTTTGAAAAAGCCTTGTTTGATCAGAAGCCTGAGGAGATTATTCAGGCTATCACCGATTCCGGCTTGCGCGGCCGGGGAGGCGGTGGGTTTCCGGCCGGTACCAAATGGAGCCAGGTGGCCCGTCAGAAAGCTGAAACCAAGTATGTGGTGTGCAACGGCGATGAGGGAGACCCGGGCGCGTTTAAGGACCGCAGCGTGATGGAAGGCGACCCCCACCGGATGATGGAGGGCATGATGATCGCCGGTATCGCCTGCGGCGCTACCGAGGGCTATATCTACGTTCGGGCTGAGTATCCCATGGCGGTTGCCCGGTTGCAAAACGCTATCAAACAGGCCCAAGAACTGGGCCTGCTAGGGGATGATATCCTGGGCAGCGGCTTTTCTTTCCATATGCACATCAACCGGGGCGCGGGGGCTTTTGTTTGTGGCGAGGGCTCGGCGCTGACCGCTTCCATTGAAGGGAAACGGGGCATGCCTCGGGTTAAGCCTCCCCGGACGGTGGAGCATGGATTGTTTGACAGCCCCACAGTGCTAAACAACGTGGAGACCTTTGCCAATGTGCCTACGATTATCAAAGATGGAGCCGAGGCTTTCCGCAAGATCGGCGCGGAAAAAAGTCCGGGCACCAAAGCCTTCGCTCTTACCGGAAATATTCAAAATACCGGTTTGATTGAAGTGCCCATGGGCGCCACGTTGCGGGAGGTCGTCTTTGACATCGGCGGCGGCATCCGGGATGGAAAACAGTTTAAAGCGGTGCAAATCGGCGGACCGTCAGGCGGTTGTCTGACCTCGGAGCACTTGGATATGCCTTTGGACTTCGACTCCTTAAAAAAAGTGGGGGCCATCATTGGTTCGGGCGGTCTGGTGGTTATGGATGAGGATACCTGCATGGTAGAGGTGGCTCGGTTCTTTATGCACTTCACCCAAAACGAATCCTGCGGCAAGTGCGTTCCCTGCCGGGAGGGCACCAAGCGGATGCTGGAGATTTTGGAACGCATCGTAGCCGGAAAGGGTCAGGAGGGCGACGTGGAATTGTTGCTGGAACTAGCCGACACCATCACGAACACAGCTTTGTGCGGTTTGGGCAAGACGGCGGCCAACCCGGTGGTCAGTACGATTCGATATTTCCGTTCAGAGTATGACGCGCACATTCGGGATAAGCGGTGTCCCGCCGGAGCCTGTGCCCGGTTGAAGCGGTTTAAGATTGATTCGGATAAATGCAAGGGCTGCTCCAAGTGCGCCCGCAACTGCCCGGTAAACGCTATCTCCGGCGAGCTGCGCAAACCGTTTGTAATTGATCCCGACAAGTGCATCAAGTGCGGCGCTTGTTTGACCAACTGTGCCTTTGGCGCCGTCAGCGAGGAGTAATACCATGAATAAGAACTATATGTATATCGATAAGGTCCCCGTTCCCATTGAGGGGGAGAAGAACATCCTGGAGCTGGTGCGTAAGGCGGGAATTGACATGCCTACTTTCTGCTATTATTCCGAACTTTCGGTTTATGGCGCCTGCCGGATGTGCATGGTGGAGGATGAGCGGGGCAATATGCATGCCGCTTGCTCTACGCCGCCGAAAGCTGGCATGCAGGTAGCGACCAATTCGGCCCGGCTGCGGAAATACCGCAAAAATATCCTGGAGCTGCTGTTGGCCAACCACTGCCGGGACTGCACCACTTGTGAAAAGAGCCAGGAGTGCCAGTTGAAAGCGCTGGCTCGCCGGTTTTATATTGAAGACGTTCGTTTCCCCAATGGCAAAACCGAACCGCAGAAAGACGAGTCTTCGGTGTGTATCTCCATTGACCACTCCAAATGTATCCTGTGCGGCGACTGCGTCCGGATGTGTAACGAAGTGCAGAATGTGGGCGCCATCAGCTTTGTTGGACGGGGCTCCAATATGGAAGTGGCTACTGCTTTTCACGTGCCAATTAACGATACTGCCT
Organism: uncultured Eubacteriales bacterium; assembly: GCA_949740695.1. GTDB lineage: Bacteria > Bacillota > Clostridia > Oscillospirales > Butyricicoccaceae > UBA4644. Next base: position 815 of record CATJIY010000092.1, on the reverse strand, counting down.
GCGTGGGCTGCGGCCAGTGCTCGGCGGTTTGTCCTACCGGCGCTATTGTCATCCAGAAAAATGTGGACCGGGTGTGGGCTGCGATCTATGATCCAGAGATCACTGTGGTGGCTCAGGTTGCGCCTGCTGTTCGGGCGGGCGTCGCCAAAGAACTTGGCGAATCCAATGGCTTCCTTGCCACTGGAAAGATCTTTGCCGCCATGCGCCGGATGGGCTTTACCCGGGTGTTTGACACCACCACTGGGGCTGACTTGACCGTTGTGGAGGAAGCAAACGAGTTTATCGGCCGGCTGAAAAACGGCGGTAAGCTGCCGCTGTTCACTTCCTGTTGCCCGGCTTGGGTACGGTATGCGGAAAGCAAGCATCCCGAGCTGCTGGATAATATCTCTACTTGCCGCAGCCCCATGCAAATGTTTGGCTCGGTGATTAAGGAGCATTATCAGCAAGAGGGAAAAACGGGGAAGAAGATTTTTAGCGTGGCGGTAATGCCTTGTACAGCAAAGAAGTATGAAGCTATTCGGCCGGAATTTCAGCGGCCGGACGGTACGGATACCATTGACGCGGTGATTACCACGCAAGAATTGATTCATATGATTCGGGAAGCGGGCATTGATTTCAGTCAGATTCAGCCAGAAGCGCCTTCCGCGCCTTTCGGCGGCACCAGCGGCGCCGGCGTGATTTTTGGCGTTACCGGCGGCGTTACTGAAGCGGTGCTGCGATATGCCGAACCAGATAAAACTTTTAGCGCTTTACGTCAGATTGCTCTTTCGGGCGTTCGGGGCATGGAGGGCGTAAAAGAGGCAGTTTATCCTCTG